>JAYTYQ010000177.1:0-12928 GCA_043742285.1 Candidatus Altimarinota bacterium | reverse complement strand
ACTCGGATCTCATCACCTTTGATCGTGCTTCATGTCTCGAAAGTATTGCCACACGAACAGCTGATTTTGACCATTTTCCACCCTGGGTGAATATTTTTTTTCATAGAATGAATGGGTTAAGAGTGATTGCGAATCGCTCATGTTTCTGTATGCTGTTGAGCACACTCAGTTACAAGGTACGAATGCCTCTTTCTCATTTTTGTGGCGAATGAGAAAACCATGAGTATTAACGACTCAAGATTAAATACTCAATTTTGAATTGTTAATTTTGAATTGTTAATTATTTGGTGGTGCCCAGGAAGAGACTTGAACTCTTACACCGTGAGGCAACGGCTTCTAAGACCGTCGTGTCTACCAATTCCACCACCTGGGCGAGTCATGATGCGATTTGGAAGCATGTCGTGTACCCCTCTCGTTTCACTCGGGGGTATGGCTCCCAATACTTCGCTCTGCTTCGTTTGGATCGCACATCTACCAATTCCACCACCTGGGCGAGTCATGATGAGAGGTCAAAGAAGACCGTTACACATACAGCAGATACAAGGGTTTTTCTTATATTCCAACGAACCTCATTGTATACCTGTATCTGTAACTGTCTTCTCTTGAAAAAACGAAATGGTGGGCCGGGTAGGGATCGAACCTACGAAGGCGTAAGCCAAAGGATTTACAGTCCTCCCCATTTGACCACTCTGGAACCGACCCATGGAGCCACCAATCAGACTTGAACTGATGACCGTCGGTTTACAAAACCGATGCTCTACCAACTGAGCTATGGTGGCGTGTATGGCGAATTGTATAAAAAATGTTGGTTCTGTCAAAAATTTTTATAAAATACTTCCATGATTACTATTATTAGCGTTTCTGATGGGTACAAGCACTTCGATGCGCCCATCCGTGAATACCTGAAGCGACTCCAGAAAAACATCGTCCTAAAAACTCTGAGGCCTATCTCTCATACGAATATCGAGTATATCAAGGTGAAGGAGACTCTTGCTCTCATTGAGATGATGAAGAAGCTCTCATGAACCGTGATTCTCTGTGATGAACGAGGGAGATCGATGAATACGCTCGATTTTGCTGAACTTATACATCACAGTCGAAATCAGAGTGAGGATATCACCCTCATCCTCTGAGGAAGTTATGGTGTCGATTTGGAGGTAATGACAGATCTCCACCCGAAATTGCTTCGAATATCAGATTTTGTCCTCCCTCACTCGCTCGCACTGCTGGTCCTCCTCGAGCAGATCTACCGTGCACATGAGATCATCAAGGGAAGTGGCTATCATCATAGCTAAGGCGAATACTAAAAAACCCATCACTGTGGGTACAGGACGGGCTTAAGATTGGATGCCTTTGGTCACTCGCTATGAGATATTAAAAAAATGATCTCGGGAGGACACGAAAGGTCGGGTTGTGGACACTCATATCCGTAGCATCGAAATGCTAGCCCAACTGACCTTTCGTATATTGATTAGAGAGGAATTACGAGCCTCTTGTTGCCCAGTGGCAACCTGAATTATTCCAACTCAGAGAATGAGAATAATACAGATCACCACCAGTGTTTTTTGATTCTATTTTTTGTATCGGTATACAAGAATTTGCTCTTTTTGTATGGATATGAAAATTTGATGAATCTTTGTATTGGTATTGATTCAGGAAGGTTCTTTGAGGAAGATTTCCTATTATCGGTCAGTCGGGTCTTGTTAAGGATCATTCTCTTTCGAGAAGACATAAGAAGTATAGCAGTATTCTCATATTCAAGCGAGTCATTCGCACTTGTAGAATATATATCTTTATATTTCATAATAATGTATGCCCCTCATTTCCGCATCCTATTCATGATTGTAACTTCATATAAAATACGTGCATTTATTGAACCATTATTGTATAAAAAATGTGTCTCTGAGTAGTATCTGTATACGTGTAGATCTCTCTCTGAAGAGGATATTCGAGGAATTATTCATCCAGATATACCAAAAAAATCTTCCCCTGAGTAGGAGAAGACTTGTACCACTATATATAGTAGTACTCTCATTTTTTCTATATCTGTTCTTGATTATTGGCATTCTAGACCCTCTTTCTACGCATTGAGAAGAGCAAATCCGACAACAATACCTGCAGTCTCTGTTCGGAGGACGCGATCAGAAAAATGAGCAAATATAAAACCATTACTATTCATTTCTCATCGTTCCTCCTCTGACCAGCCTCATTCTGGTCCGACCCAGAGTCCTATATCTTGTATATCATCATATTCTGTGATGCGACTCTTCACACCGAGAGTGTCGAGCACTATATTTCTTTTTCCCTCTTGTCATTGCAGCGAAGACGGGAATCGAGATTGATCCATCAAGAATACCACTTCTGGCATGTACAGACCTCAACACTGTTCAACAGCTTCTCGTGCAATCGTCCTTAGACGTGCAATTTTCGAATCAGAAATCACCAATTTCTGTGAACGATCCGAACGAAAGAAGATAAATCTGCTCACTCATACTTCCACTCACTTCTGGAGAATATACTCGATTTTCTCGATCTTATTGGGAAGTGATTGATAGAGGGTTATCGATTTTCTCGATTCTGTCTGGGGGAAAGTCCTCCCGACTCCTCTGAGTCTGATAGAGTGCCTCTCGATAGATATCATCTCATACTCTGTCTCTGATCCATCACCATCGAAGAGAACGATATGATCTCCTACGCGAGCGCGAAGTACTCTCGTGAGCTGATACAGGATATTGGTATCAGTGAGATCGAGATCGATACTGAGGGGGAATGGAACAAAGAATCGTTGCATAGTCTATTCACGAATAAGCTGATAAATATCTCTCGGAAGCAGGAGAAAATCCAGAACTATTCTTCACGCGAGAAAAATGAGGAATGTAGAGCCCTGAAGCAATCCATATACTGCCCCTCCTATATCAATAAGTATATTTTCTCAGAGCTTCTGTTTCTCGAGGTATTTCGCCAGGGCATTCTGAGAAAACGGAAGTGAATGCAGATCGATAATGAAATCTTTCGGATTCAATTTCTCAAAACTGATATCGCTCGCTATGGCATTGATGGCATCATTGTAAGAATCAATCGTGATACTCCCTTCATCGAGTGCCTGTTTGATATCATTCTTGAGTACAGAGAGGGATTGTCCGGTCTCGATATGACGCTTCAGGTCGAATACATCGAGCTTTTTCTTGCTATATATTTTCTCCTTTCCAACTTCGAATTCTTCTTTCTTTTTTTCTATCACTACTGTTTCCTGTTCTTGTTTCTCACGGATGCGGTTTCGCGACTCATGGTACGCTCAGGGATTTTCTCATGGCATAGAGACATACTACTTCGATTTTCTGTTTTTTCAATTATGAATCATAGAAATTCGATATGTATTCGTGATTGAGCTCTTGAATCATTGATGATTGAGCTACATTCCCTCCATCTCCATCGCGATGAGTATATTCATCTCAGCCGCATATTCGAGCGGAAGTTCCTTCATGAGTGGTGAGACAAATCCTCGAACAATCAGTGTTTTTGCTTCATCTTCAGGAATACCGCGTGACATGAGATAGAAAAGTTCCTCAGGACTGATCTTGCCGACGCTCGCCTCATGAGCAATGAGCGCATCATCGGTCTCGACTCGTATATCAGGGATCGTATCTGACCGAGAGAAAGCATCGAGTATGAGTCCATCACAATCAATTTTTGATACCGCACCTGTTGCCGACTTTTTGATATTGATAAGTCAACGATAGATCGAACTTCCTCCATTTTTCGAGAGTGACTTTGATATGACTTCACTAGAGGTATTTTTCCCGATATGGATGACTTTCGCTCCTGTATCGGTCTGTTGTCCGGCATTGGCAAAGGCAATCCCATAGTGCAGTGCTGTACTCTCATCTCACTTCAATATCGAGCATGGATAGAGCATCGTCACTCATGATCCGAGATTGCCTCCGATCCATTCTATGGACCCTTGTGATTCCACAATTGCACGTTTTGTATTGAGATTGTAGGTATCGATCGACCAATTCTCGACACTACTATAGCGCATCTTGGCTCATCGTCAGACAAAAATCTCGACACATCCAGCATGCAGGCTCGCGGTTCCATATTTCGGTGCACTGCATCCCTCGATATAGTGTGCCTCCGCACCTTCTTCCACGATGATAAGTGTATGTTCGAATTGTCCTCCACTCTTCATATTCATTCGGAAGTACGCCTGCAGTGGATCTGCTATTTTCACACCTTTCGGAATATAGAGAAATGTCCCCCCACTCCAGACAGCTCCATGGAGTGCTGCGAACATATGATCTGACGATGGAACGCATCGCATGAAGTGTTTACGAAGGATTTCCTCATGATCATGCAGTGCTACCGACATATCTTCGAATATCACTCCCTGATCTTGGAGTTCCTGACGAAGACTATGGTAGACGACCTCACTATCGTATTGAGCGCCTACTCCAGCAAGCATCTTCCTCTCTGCTTCTGGGATTCCGAGTCTTTCGAATATATTCTTGATCGCTTCAGGAACGTCTTCCCATGATTTCTGATCTCATCCTCACTCAGGTTTCCCGAAGTAGTATATTGCATTCAGATCAAGATTCTCGAGTGATGGTCACCACGTCGGCTTGCTCATCGACTGGAATATCTGCAGTGACTTCAATCGGTGTTCGAGCATCCAGAATGGTTCCTGATTGGAAAGAGAAATCTGTCTCACTACTTCTTCATTGATTCCGATTTTTGCCATCTCAGAATAGACGATACTATCACTGGTATCGAGTGTGGTGCGCGATATATCGCCAAATGCCTTGATGTCGTCTTGTGTAGTTTGTGCCATAATTTTTGGTATGCGAGTGACAATTATCTTCTTGTAAGTATCATCCTAAAATCCGTTCTCCCGAATCTCATGGATGAGCTCTTGTCCGCCATGGCGATCTATTTGTCAAGACTTGATGATGATGACTCTATCGACAGCTATAGTATCGAGAAGATGAAAGTTGTGGGAAATAATAATACAGATTTTCCCTTCTGATCGCCATATTTCGAGTTTTTTGGAGAGGATATCGAGAGCTCAGATATCCAGACCAGAATCAATCTCATCGAGGAATATACAACTCGGTTCGAGGAGTGCAATCTGAAGCATCTCTATTCGACGCTTCTCCCCTCATGAGAATCCGACATTCAGATCTCGATCCAGGAACTTGGATTCTATACCATACTCTGGGAGAAGCTTCTCGACCATGCGTCGGAATATGAAGCCTGTAGGAGGCTTCTGATCAGGATGCAATTGGAGAAAGTGCTTCGTATAGATCGTTCGAAGATACTCGAGGAGACGAATCCCTGCTATCTCTGGCACATTCTGGAATGAGAGATACATCCCACGATTCGCCAGGAGATCTGGAGTGAGATCTGTCACGCTCTCTCCATTCAAGCTGAGTCCCCCTGCTATCTCGTAGCGAGGATGATGAAAAATAGCAAATGCGAGAGAAGATTTCCCACTTCCATTCTCTCAGAGGATTGCATAAATATTCCCAGGTTCAAAGGTATAATTGAAATCTGTGATGATATGTTTTTCTACTATGGCAACGGAAAAGTGATCGATAATGAGCATGGCGACATCATAAGAATCATTCCTGAAAAATCAACGTTTTCTTTGATTTCACCCCTTGTATTCATATACTTGGTAGGCTCCCTCCTTCCAGTGGGAGTGGGAGGTTTATTTTTTACCCCCTTAGTATATGGGAAGTCTATTCTCATACTTGTGTATCTTATGCGGATACAGAGTGATCACTCAGAGAGTGACAGGTCGGACTCGAAGGAAATTCCTTCGTGAATACCGGTAACAGAAAAAGACCCGCGTTAACGGGTCTTTTTCTTTGGGAGATGTATTTCCCTCCTTAGTATTTCTTCTTTCGAAGACAAGGAGAGTATATCCCTCTTCCCGGGAAAATCAAAAGTTTTTCTCCAAAAAAACCATCCAAAAAAGGATGGGAAATGGTTTGATTTCATGAAATATCTCTCTATACTCGATTCGCTCTCACTTGTTGAGAGTGGGAGGTTTATTATTTACCCCCAGCATTTATGAGAAATCTTTTCTCATACTTATGTATCTTTTTCGGATACAGAGTGATCACTCAGAGAGTGACAGGTCGGACTCGAAGGAAATTCCTTCGTGAATACCGGTAACAGAAAAAGAGCCTTACAGGGCTCTTTTTCTTTGAGAGGTTTATTCACCTTTCCAGCATTTTCGTCTTTCGACGACAGAGACAGTATATCCCTCTTATTTAGAAAATCAAATTTTTCCTATACAAGTCGTATGTCGACCTTTGATTTTCCTATTAGGATCTCTACTGTATGAGCTCCTTGTTCTTCCAGGAGGAGCAAGGAGGTTTATATCCCACCTTTTCATTCTATGAAAAGACACATCCTAGAACTTCCATACTGGAAGCATCGCTCAATCTGTATAGCAATACAAGAGACACAAGCGAGTCGTGAAGCGCAAGCGCTAAGATCGATACAGAAAAATCCCCACTAGACATGGGGATTTTTCAAAGGAGGTTCAGCCTATCTTCATCCTAGAAGATATTGTTATTGTAGCAGTTTTTCGAAAAATCAAAAGTTTTTCTCTCAACAAAAAAAACCCCTTCAGAAGAGAAGGGGTTTTCGAAGCCATCAATTCCCGAAGGAAGTGATTACTTGGTAGCAGTAGCAGAAGCACCCGTGACACCGACGTAGCTCTCAGTGCTATTCGCACCTCCGACAACGTAGTCAACGGAACGAACTGCAACAGATACATTATCACCAGTGATCCATACTGGAGCATTGTCGAGGTAGACTTCGAATGTTACGAACTGACCATTCTTATCGATAAGAGTAGATGCAGATGTGAGCATTGCGAGTTCCACAGGAACGAATGTTCGAGTAAGACCAGCCTGAGTCGCCGCATATCCAGTCGTTGTGCCAGCCATTCCACAAGCATTGTTTGAACCTTCGTCACGAAGACAGAGAGTTCCAGAGAATGATGGAGCCGTACCAGCACCTGAATAACGATAGTTGAACTCTACAGTGACACCAGAGAGAGTGAGACCTGTGTTCGAATCAGTGTTTGTGACTTTGATCTTCGCAAGGTACTTGCTCTTATCGAGTGAGACAATAGGCATCACAGTTACCGTAGGAGGGACGATACCCAGAGAGTATGTCTTCATGTTGGTAGCCGTAGTACCTGGAGTGATTGCCGTAGAATTCGAATCACGAACTGCAGTTACAAGTGGACTATTTGAGAGCATAATCGTCTGACCATAGTATACATCGAGGGATGAGACATCGAGCATAACCTTGTAGTTACGAGTGATATCTTTACCTACGACATCATTCATGGAAGAGAATGTGATAGTATTTCCAGAGATCTGAGCGGTAGCAGAGATCTGTGTCAGAGTTGCTACATCGACGAGCTTGATGCTCGAAGTCGAATTGGCAATACTCTGAAGAGTTGCAGTAACAGCCGGAGCCGTACCTGTTCCAACTAAACCTGTAAGAACGATTGTCTGAACACGAGCAGCTTCATTGCGTGCTGTGATAGCAAATCGACCAATTTCTTGAGTTGAGTTACCATAGACACGAGATGTTGTAGCAGGAGCTACGGTAGCCGCCTTGACATCGACCTGAGTCGTAGCAATAGTCGTCTTATCACCAGTGAGGCTTCCGCCTGCACCGACAGTAGCCGCATTGTTGCTCGAATCACGAACATCAGTGAGAGATACATTGAACTGATATGAACCAGCAACAGATGCATTATTCTTCACTGAACCATCGATCGTGACTATTGCTGGGTTAGCAGAATCAACAAGGAATGACACAGTCTTGAGCTGAGCACCACTGACAGAAGTCAGAGTCGCGATCTCAGCACCATTGAGCTTGACTGAGAGTTGGTCATTGACGAATGCCATATGAGCAACACTAGCAGGATAATCTACAATGGTCTGAGTTCCTCCAGAAACCGTGAGGTTTACAGTAGTTCTCTGGTTTCCAGCATAGGTAACAGCAGAAGATGTAGGACCACCTCCACAAGTTCCAGAACAACTAGTTGTTAAACTAGGCATTCCACTGAAAGTAGGATTGATAGTGATAGCACGAACTGAGAGGGGAACAGATGAAGAGAGCTTCGCTGAGAACAACCTGACGTTGTTGGCACCTGGAGCAATCGTCTGAGTACCAGTAGAAGTCTTCTCGAACGTTACTTCAACAGAGTTGAAGTTGATTGTCTGAGTAGCAGTTCCGAGAGATACTTGAGTCGTGTATCCAGTTGCAAGCTCGTTCGCCGTGACATCAGTCGTTGTATCGAACTTGTAGGCAAGAACGGTAGACGTAGAATCTACGAGAACATCAGCCTTGATCTCATAGGTCTGAGTATTTCCTGCTGTGAGAACATCAGAAAGTCCAAAGACAGAGAGCTTCTCACCAGTGACCATAGTTTTACCGACAGCTACACCATTGCGGTAGACCATAACGTTCGCGAGTCTCTTCGTGAAGTCAGTAGCACCCGAACGAGTGAGTGTGAATCCGACAACCTTCGTATCACGTCCACCTGCAGAGATATCGACCTTTGCAACGAGTTGCTGAGTCTTCCCTGGAGTGACATTCCCACCTACAGAAGACAAGCTTGCCGTAGTAGTAGTAGTGGTATAAGAAGTTGTATTGAGGAGTCCGAGAGTGATAGGTGTCCCAGTGACTGTTGATCCAGCGTTGACTGAGTCAAGAGTGAATTGGTGTTGGCTATTCTCAGAACCATTGAGATTGACGAGGATGTCTACAGATGTAGATGTCCCAGCCTTCACCACGAGTGATGGAGAGAAGTAGACCGTACCCTTCTGTGAAGTAGCATTGTAATAGTCAGCCGAAGATGAGATCACGACGCCGCTCATAGCAGCGCGGATACCATTGGTTGGATTGATATCAGCAGCATTTCCAAGACCAGAACGTACAATAGTGAGAGATCGGACTGTCACGTCACCTGCAGTAGCAGAGAGTTTGACAGAACCAACCTTGATACTCGAACCGTTCTTTGGAACGTATTGAGCCATAGCAACACCATCGAGCGCTACAGTGAGAGCACCCGCAACTGTAGAACCAGTGGTAGTTGTGCTTCCTGTACCTGGAGTAGTAGTACTTCCTGTACCTGGAGTAGGAGGAGGAGTAGTAGTGCTTACCTTATCAAGTTGAGCCGCACATGCAGCGATCTTGAATGCTTCACCACGAGATGCCGTAGCATTCGGGCGGAAGTATGAAGCGTCAGCAGCACACCCGATCTCATTGGCACGATTCACGTATCCAGCAAGGTCACCAAGACCTCCGAGATCCATGTAGCTAGCAGAGACGTCACTTGGAGTTTCACCAAGAGCTCCGAGAAGCATCTTGACCATTTCTGCACGTGTGACATTAGCCGAAGGGCGGAAAGTAGCAGAAGATGTAGAGACGACACCTGCATCAGCAAGAGCCTCGACATATCCACAGAGAACACCGAGCTTGGAACCAACATCAGAATAGACATCACCAGCACACTCAGTTGGAGTATATGCACCGAGATTAGCGACGACCTTTGCGAGTTCAGCGCGAGTGACAGAGTTACCGAGACGGAAACCAGCCTCAGTAGACTGAGCGGTGATGACATCATGGTCAGCAAGAACTTGAGCGTAAGTGACGAACTCTGAAGCAGCAGACACGAGTGAAGCACTCGTAGATGCAGCAAGGAGAGCAAGAATACTTACTGAAGAAGCGAGCTTCGTAGAGAAGTTACTCATAACAGTATATGGGTAAAGAAAATAAAATTGCGGTGAACCGCATAGAGAAAACAGGGGGACCATTGTGACAATCATGGTCAGTGATCATCGAGGGTGATCTCCGGGTCAGGGAGATCGCCTTTTCTGCCGAAGCGGAAGAGGTTAAAGCTTTAACCTCAAGTTATTTGCATAACGAGAGGGGAAAAGAGATTTTAGCATTGAGTAGATGAGTGTTTGGAAAAACGTTTTGCCTTTCTCATACCTCATACCTCACACCTAATACCTATTTTACCCTCTCCTCATACAGTGATATCCTTGAGTGACCAAAGCAAAAAGGGACAAAAAATGATGTTAAAGAACATCTGACGAGAAGAATCCCGCGAGAATTACACGGGCATAATATGAAAATCAGGCATGAAAGTCAAATAAATGTGCATGCTCTTCACGATATTTTCACATCGAAACTATATAATTCGAGAATTCGAAAAATATACAATATTTATATTTCCTCTTTTAGATCGAGAGAGGAAGAGAAAACTGAAAAATAAGTTCCCTTTTGTGAAAAAATCCCTACTATAGGCAATGTCACTCGGGAAAAGAGCGCAAATGGTGATCACAAAAGCAAATGAAAAGTATACTCGACGAATCGATACAATCACCGAACAACAAAAAATCAAAAAATGAGCTCCATGATTCAGTACTATATAATTTCGAGATTTGAAGCAGAGTTTTGTCCGATTGACGCGCTTATACTCTGACCCACTTATCCATATGCCACCTATTCTCTCATTTTTTCTCACGCTCATTGTTGGATTCAGTATCTGAGGAGGAATTGCTTATTTTTTCGCCGTTCAGAAAAATAAAAAAATCGCAAACAAAGTCATCGAGGATGCGGAAAAATCAGGAAAAACTATTATTCTTCGTGCCGAAGAGGCTCGTGATGCAGCACGCCGAGAGATCGAAGAGGCTCGCAATGACCTCAAGGATCGCAAACAAACCATTGTCGAGAGTGAAGGACGTCTGACAGAAAAGGAAAACCGACTCGATAAAAAACTCGAGGAAATCGACGGGAAACGTGTCGATCTCACAAAAAAAGAACGCGAGCTCGAGGAATCTCTCGAAAGTGCGGACAAGAAATCCCGCGAAATAGAATCCAAGCTCGAACAAGTCGCTCGCCTCTCACAGGAAGATGCAAAGTCGCTCCTCCTCAAGTATACGGAAGAGCGCTATGAGAAGGATATTATTGCTCTTATCGATAAAAAAAAGAAAGATCTCAAGTCTCGCGAGAGTGAGGCCGCTCGTGAGATCATCATCAAGGCGATACAACAATATGCAGGAGAAGTCACCGGTGAGACGACGCAGACGCTCGTCACACTCGAGAGCGATGATCTGAAGGGAAAACTGATCGGAAAAGAAGGTCGCAATATTATTGCTTTCGAGAAGGCAACGGGAGTTTCCCTCATCATTGATGATGCCCCTGATACCGTATTTCTATCGAGTTTTGATCTTTTTCGACGCTATATCGCGAAGAAATCCCTCGAAGAGCTCATCGAAGACAAGCGGATCCAGCCAGCACGTATCGAAGAGATTGTCGAGAAGAATCAACAAGATGCCGACAAGCTCATCTATGATCTCGGTCGCAAGACGGTCGAGGAGATGGGTGTGATCGGTATTCCTGATGAGATCCTCCCACTGATTGGGAAGTTCCGATTCCGTACCAGTTATGGGCAAAATATTCTCATGCATTCGAAGGAGGTTGCCTACATTGCCGAATCTATAGCCAAAATGATCGGCGCCGATCCAGTGCTGGCACTCAAGGGATGACTCCTGCATGATCTCGGAAAAGCGATGGATCACGATATCGAAGGAACACATCCTGAGATCGGTGGACGTATCGCTCGCAAATACGGCCTCGACGATAAAACGATCAACATTATCGAAGGGCATCATGATGATGTTCCTCAGATCTGTATCGAGACCAAGATTGTCCAGATTGCTGATGCCATCTCCGCTGTTCGACCATGAGCCCGCCGAATGAATGTCGAAGACTATGTGAAACGCATTCAAGAAATGGAGAATATCGCCATGAGCTTTCCTGGAGTTTCCAAGGCATACGCTCTTTCCGCTGGTCGTGAAGTCCGAGTCTTTGTCGATGCTGATACGGTATCTGATCTGGATGCCGAGAAACGAGCTCAAGAGATCGCTGCACAGATCGAAGCGAATTGCAATTATCCCGGTGAGATCAAGATCAATCTTTTCCGTGAGAAACGAGTCGTCGAGTATGCGAAGTAGTTCATTAGATGGAGAATACATCTCACCTAAAAGTTAAAATACTTTTGTTTTTACCTTTTACCTTTTACCTTTTAACTAATTTTCATGTATCCAACGCTCGAGCTCTTCGGACTCAAGATCTGGACTTTCGGGATTCTGATATCAGTGACCTGGCTTCTGTTCGTCACACTGTTGCATCATTTCTCTTGGAAGGAAGGCTTCACGAAATCGATATTTTCTGATCGAGCCATCATATCGCTGACGCTTTCCATATTTTTCTTTGGTCGACTCTGGTATCTCTTTTCTGAATGGCGCAATGAGCAATTTATTCTCAGAGATCTCTTTCATGGAGATATTCTTGGATTCGCAAAGCTTTTTTTCACACCAGAGAATTATCATTTTTCTCTTTTTTGAGGAATTTTTGGTTTTCTGATAGTATTCTTCTGGAAAACTCGAGAGAATATGCGAGATCGTGTTCGTTATTTTGACGCTATTACTTGGGCATTTCTCTACTCAGCACTTCTTGGATATTTCGCGACACTTCTTGGCGGGCAGATCTATGGAATTCCTTTTGATTCATTCATATCGATCGTCTATAATCACAAGGAGAGTATTGTTGGTCTTCGTTCTGCGGTATTTCCACTCCCAATACTCTATATTATTGGAGTCGCTTTGATTCTGAGTACTCTCATTTTCTTCCATCGAAAAGTCATGCGAATTCCACATGGTTTTATAGGATTCTTGGGTCTCTGACTCTTCTCGGGAATGCTCTTTCTCGGAGAATTTCTCAATGGTTCAGAAGACATGTTTAAGTCGTACTTTTCTCTCAATCTGAATCAGATCGGTGCGCTTATCGGCATTATCATAAGTTTTTTATGAATATTTCGAAA
>JAYTYQ010000176.1:0-1678 GCA_043742285.1 Candidatus Altimarinota bacterium | reverse complement strand
GATCGATGAGGTATCCGCCATTTGCTGAGAGTGTGAGTCTATGAAGCTCTGGTGTGAGGGTATTTCAGAGCTTGTCGGTGAGTCTCAGGACTCCGAGAGAATCAGATCCTGCAACCAATGCTGACGATACAGGAATGAAGCTCATACGACTGAGCGGTCCTGATCTCACAGTCAATGTCGTCTCCCCTTGTCGTCCGAGTCAATCCTTGATGACCAGCTTATAACTCCCTATTTTCTTGGAATACGTATACGAGAGAAGAGAGTTCTTATTGGGAAGAGTGATCCCCGATTCTATGAGAGTATCATCGAATGCATCATATATATCGAGTGTATATGGAAATACATCTGCTAGTATCGCTCCGGTGATGGTCATCGGGACATATGAGATTCCTACCTGAACCGTGAGGGTGGTATCAATAGTTCCCTTCGATACACCGTCGACCGTTGTATTGAGATCGATATACTCATCGCTGACTCGGATAACGAGAGTATCAGATACACTGGTATATATAGTCCCATCAGGAAGAGGTGTTGAGAGAGTGGCTCTGAGTGTCGCATTCAAGAAGTGATCATGGGAGAGCAATGAGAATTGAGCACCTTCACGAGTATAGCTACTCGCATCCGGTGATACCTCGAGATAATCACCCCATTTTTCTCTCGAAACAGTGACTCAGCTCGACTCGAGACGAATAATCTCGAGAGTGATCTGTGATTGAGCAGGGAGTTCTATGTGTTCATTCTCTCGAGTGATGAAGTCGAAGGCAACTGCTTGTCCCTCTCCTGGCTTCATGACAGTCTTGGGAATCGTATAGACGAGCTTGCCACTATCATAGTAAGGCTTGAGTCTCGTTGTATTCTCTCGTATCAATGGTACTGGAACAATAGATGGACGTGAGGCACTCGAGGAACCAATGGTACTCCCTCCACAGGAGCCATTCATGATCTTCGGTGGCAATAGAGAGGTGATCCAACACATGATCGCACTCGGCCACTGGAATATCATCACTCCATCAGGTGGTCCACACTGAGCGCTGGCTTTGTAGTCACTCTCAGGTCATGCGACTCCATCATCACCCATATTGAGTGCTTGCAGAGCAGCAATATTCGATGTATAGTCATTCTCAAGTTGTGAACTCTCTGTATCGGTACCCAGAGGGGTGAGTGACTTGAGTCCGAGGTAAGCAATATCATATCCTGATCCTGTCTCAGGAAGAAGAGGAGGATTCTTGGTAGTATCTCCACTATACTGATGGGAGTATGAGAGTGATGTCTCGACGATTTTTTTGGCTTTTTCAGTGATATCCGGATGGAGCCAATTGCGTGATTGGATGATCTTCTCGAGTGCCGCATCAGAGATCAAGCTATTCCAATCTATTGGAGCGAGAGGAAGCGGGCTTGTTGGAAGATATCCATTCGCTTCTATTTGATTCGCCGTGAGTATAGTAGCACGCTCCTGAGCGAGAATCGTATTCCATTGTCTCTCTGAAAAATCCTTGAGCCACGCTCGGAGAGAGAGAATATTTCAGGCAGGTGCTGTGAAGAAATCCGGATACTCCAGATGAGCAATGACTCATTTTGGTGTGAGGAATTCGAAGCTCCTCTTGATATCTACGGGAAGTGAAGGTGTGACACCATTTTTTTCTGCAGCAGCGACTTCTTCTGTCGTAGGAGATATATG
>JAYTYQ010000175.1:0-3107 GCA_043742285.1 Candidatus Altimarinota bacterium | reverse complement strand
GGGGTCGAGATCATGGATATCTATCCGAATATTCTCGCTATCGGTGAATCGATGCTCTCTCGTCGTCAGAAGGAGCTTGGTGTCGTCGGGATCGATATCGGATCGAGTGCGACCAATATCGCAGTCTATGAAGAAGGGTCTCTCATCTATGCAGCGGTAATCCCCATTGGTGGTGAGCATGTCACGAGTGATCTCGCCCTCGGACTTCGTATCTCGATCGATACGGCAGAGCGTCTGAAGCTCGAATATGGAGATCTGAATTTCGGAGAAGGAATGAAAATTGAATACGATGAGAATATCGATCTCACGAAGCTCTCATCTATCGATACTATTGAGGTATCACGAAAATTTATGAATGATATCATACGTGCTCGATATGAGGAAATATTTCATCATGTCATCATGGAGCTGAAGAATATCGGTCGTGATGGAATGCTTCCAGAAGGTGCAGTTCTCACAGGGTGAGCGTCTAAAATGCGATGACTCATCGATACAGCTCGGAGCTATCTCAGACTTCCTGCCTGTATCGGTGTCCCTGATGAGATCGATGGAGTGAGTGGTACGTCGATGAGTGATCCCGTCTATACGGCAGTCATCGGGACGCTTGTACTAGCGGGCAAGTATGGAGCAACTCGAAAACAATTCAAGTTCAATCTCTCGTTCAGTGGAGCCCTCACTTCTCTCAAAAATCTCTTCAAAAAAATCATTCCCTAATAATCGCATCTCATCACTAACTATTAACCATTTTCCCTATGTCTACCCCTTCCACGTCCAGTGAAGATCGTCTCAAGAAACTCTTGAGATCCAATATGAATCCAACATCATCGAATCCAGCACAACTCTCTCAGTCACATGTAGAAGTCAATGTTGGATATATCTCTCCCGTTGCCAATATCAAGGTCGTGGGTGTCGGGGGCGGTGGTAATAATGCTGTCAATCGCATGATCGAATCTGGAATCGAAGGAATCGAATTCATAGCCGTCAATACTGATGCACAAGCACTCTTCACATCGAAGGCTCCTACTCGCATCAATATTGGACGAGCTACCACTCGAGGACTCGGTGCTGGTGCCAATCCTGAGAAAGGGAAAAAAGCGGCAGAAGAATCCAGCGAAGAGATCAAGCAGATCCTCACGGGTGCTGATATGGTCTTCATCACATGTGGACTCGGTGGAGGAACAGGGACGGGAGCTGCTCCAGTGATTGCAGAGATTGCGAAGTGACTCGGCGCACTTGTCGTGGGTGTCGTGACCAAGCCATTCTCCTTCGAATGACCAGCTCGTATCAGCAAGGCCTATGAGGGATATGAAGCCCTCAAGAATAAGGTCGATACTCTGATCACAATCCCAAATGACAAGATCCTCACCATCATCGATAAGAAAACACCTCTCATCGAAGCGCTCCATGTAGCGGATGAGATCCTCAAACAATGAGTACAAGGTGTCTCTGATCTCATCACCCATCCAGGACTCATCAATGTCGACTTCGCTGATGTCCGCTCGGTCATGGAGAATGCAGGATCCGCCCTCATGGGTATTGGATATGGAAGTGGCGAGAATCGTGCTATCGAGGCCGCTCGTGCGGCTATCGAATCTCCCCTCGTAGAACTCTCGATCAATGGTGCGAAGTGACTCCTCCTCAATATCACGGGTGGTACAGATCTCTCTATGTTCGAAGTGGATGAAGCATCCCGACTGATCACTGAATACTGTGATCCAAATGCGAATATCATTTTTGGTACTTCTATCGATGAGAGATATACTGGCGAGATCAAGGTGACAGTCATTGCTACAGGGTTTTCTGAAGAGACCAATGCTCAACTCGGGGGAATGAGTCGCGGGGGACTGGGTCAGAGTGGTATATTCGGCAAAAGTCAGATGCACCAGCAGAGCCGTCCGACTGAGACGACATTCGCGAGTACCAGTCGATCTCTCGGATGACAGACGAATATCCTTGGAAACAATAACAATAGTCATTGATGAAGTTCTATGCACCAAAAACCAGAAAATGACTATGATGTTCCGGCATTTCTCAGGAACAAGTTATCGAAGTAGACGTTAGATTTTAGAACAGGTACGCTTCGGCGGTACCTGTTTTTATTTTTTTCTTTTGGTCATTCGAAACAATCCAGCGTATAACAGCATTCCTTGTGTGAGAGTTTCTTCTATTCGAACACAGCTTCTAAAGCCTCTTGTATTCAAGTATTTGATGACTTCTCATATATTTTGATTTTCTCACGATCCAATCATTTTGGAATAGCTCATTGTAATCTCGCCATATCTTCACCAGAATAGATAACAATACGGTCTACCTTTATCTGTGATGCTTGTATAAGACGCAGTGCCCTTGGAAGGTAAAATCCGATAGGATCCTCATGAGATAGAGGAAATCTGCCATCGAGGATAAACCTTGAGAATGCAGTATCTGATCGAAGTCGAGCAGCAAACTCTCCTAAATTAGCTGTCTGGGGCAGATATGCACTCGTCCCGTTCGATACTTGCGCGAGAACGTTTCGGAATCCTGTTTGTATCTCGGCACTATCTTCAATCTGAAGAATAGAAATGTTCTGACTCATATGTTGCTGATTAGGATTAGTCAGGTGATCCTGAGAGAGAGAATGTCAATTTTATTTTATAAAATATTATTTCGTCAATTCTCCTTTTTTCTTCTCTTCGACTTTTTCGATATTTTTCATACAGTAGCATCATGAAACTTTCTGATTATACATTCGTCGCCCTCGACCTCGAGACGACAGGACTCGATCCACAGACCGAGACGATCATGGAGATAGCAGCGATACGATTCCAGCTGGAACGAGATGGAGACAGCTTTCGAGTGATCAATATGGAGGAACGATCCATGCTCATCGATCCTGAACGAGAGATCCGTGATGAGATCCGCATGATCACATGAATCACCTCCCAGATGCTCGAATGAAAAGAGAAATGGGAGGATGTGAGGGAGCGAGTTCGCGACTTTATCGCTGATTCCATCATCGTCGGGCACAATGTACTCTTCGATATTGCCATGCTCGCCACTCACGAAATTGATCTCTCGAAGAACATAACACTCGATACTTTTGAGCTCTCAGAGATTTTCTCTCAGGA
>JAYTYQ010000174.1:0-3246 GCA_043742285.1 Candidatus Altimarinota bacterium | reverse complement strand
ACCCGAGTAGTCCGCCGTGGCGGACAGCAGCCTTCTAAGCTGAAGGTCACAGGTTCGATCCCTGTCGCGGGCACCATACATTCACAAAATCCCCACTCTATTGTGGGGATTTATATTCTGATCTAATGCAGTATGATTTGATCTACTCGCCTTCATACTCAAGTGGGAAGATATCGAGCAAGTTCTGCTTTTCCATCTGGAGTATATACACGATAGGTATGAGTAAAATGTGTAGTGAGTCCTCTCAGATAATCTTTATTCTTTAATTGCCTTCATGGAATCACTGTTTCACTACCATGGTATAGTCCCCCTCGAACGTCATATGCTCGAAATACGTATTGAGTATCATCATCGAGATTCCTTATCAATTGAAAGAAAGAATTAAAGTGAATAAACTGAGAATAGTGTGAACTATCAACTCAATGAGCTGGAGAAGAATTCAACATAATTATTTATTATTATGAGACTCACTCTACACCTATTTTCTATCCTTGTAAAATATTTCATCTTTCCATTTGGATTTTCTTCATTTTTCTATACAATCCGCCCATAAAATAACCAAAAAAACATGACAAAGTGAGATACTATTATCCGTTTCGATGAAGTGACATTCGGTCATATATCCCCAAAGTGGCTCCTCGATGAGACGAGCTTCTCGGTACGAGAATGATCCAAGATCACCCTCATGGGGCAGAATGGCGCAGGCAAGTCTACCATATTCAAGATGATCACTGGCGAACTCAAGCCAAAAGAGGGTCGTATCCTCGTGACCGCGGGAAAGCATATCGGTATCGCACGTCAGGTAATGCATCCTGAAGATAAGGATCTCACTCTGGGAGCATATTTCCGTAAATATTCTCGCAGTGATGCACACAATATCGATCGTGATGTTCTCGAAGTCCTCGATGCTGTGAACTTCGCTCCACCGAAAGAGATCAAGTTCGCAGACTTCACCGAGCGTATCATATCGAGCTTCTCTGGTGGTCAGCAAGCACGACTTCTCCTCGCAGGAGCACTCATCCAGAAGCCAGATATCCTCCTCCTCGATGAGCCGACGAACAATCTCGATACCGACGGGATATGGCATATGACGTCATTTCTCCAGAAATACCAAGGAACAGTACTCGTGATCTCGCATGATGCAGAATTTCTCAATTCGTTTACTGATGGGATCCTCTATCTCGATATCTGGAGCAAAAAGGTCGAGCAATTCGTATGAAACTATGATGATGCACTCGAACAAGTCGAGCGAAGTATCGAAGCGCAGAACCGAGCCAATTCTCGCCTTGATAAAGAAATCCAAGCCAACAAAGATCAAGCAAATGTATTCGCACACAAGTGAGGAAAGCTCCGACTTGTCGCGAAAAAAATGGTCGAGAAAGCGGAAGAACTCGAAGGAATGAAGGGCGATGCCAGACGTGAAGACAAGACGATTCGCGACTTCAAGATCCCGCATCAGGAAGGTATCGGTGGTGAGATCATACGGATATCGAGTCTTCAAGTCATCCGCCACCATCAAGCGGCAGAGATGCAAGCCAATATCTCTCTCGGGAAAAATCGTCATCTCCTCCTCTCAGGACCGAACGGTATCGGTAAGACGACTCTCCTCGAATCTATAGCAAAGGGGAACGCAAAATGAGTCGTCATCGGACCAAATGTGAAGATCGGCTACTACCGTCAGGACTTCTCGAATCTCGACTTCTCTCAGAAGGTCTATGACTGTCTCTTCGAAGCATCAGGACGCAAAGCACTCGATAAGGATCTCAGGTCTTTCGCATCAGGATTCCTGATCACGGGTGAGCTCATGGCGACGGCTATAGGTGCACTCTCCGAGTGACAGAAGTGACTCGTCGTATTCGCGAAGCTCGCCCTCGAAAAACCAGGACTCTTAATATTGGATGAGCCGACGAATCATATCAACTTCCGCCACCTTCCCGTCATCGCCAAGGCTCTGGATGAATATGAAGGGACTATGATCCTCGTCTCTCATGTCCAAGAATTCGTGTGGCAGGTGAGGATCGATGAATATCTGGAGTTAGAGTAGAGATTTTGACGGATAAATTTCTACTGTAATAGAAATTTCTACGGATAAATTTGACTTATAGAGAGAAAATAGTATCGTATTCGTATGTTTATACGCACTCTTTTTGATACTCTCCATGCACAGTTTTTCTCTGGCAAGATCCTTTTTCTTCTCGGCTCCCGTCAGGTGGGCAAAACAACTCTTGCAAGAGAACTCATTCGAGACATTCCCACGAAAGAAGTGATCCAATTCAATGGTGACTACCCAGGAGATAAGGCTCAACTCAATTTTGCAAGTCAAGATGATATGGAGAGACTCCTCTCCCCGTATCGCTGGATCCTCATTGACGAATGACAAAAGATTCCTCATATCGGAGACACACTCAAGATGATGGTAGATTTCTATAAGGAAAGTAAAACGATCATCGTAACTGGCTCTTCGAGTATCCACCTCCTCGATCAGACCAACGAACCACTCACAGGACGCAAAAGAGTCTATACACTCTATCCACTCTCTTGGTGAGAAATTCGAGAGAAATATGGACTCCCTGATGCGCTCAAGAAGCTCGAATCACTTCTCATATATGGATCATATCCCGAGACGGTATTGGCCATCAGCCATGTTGAGAAACAAGAACATCTGAGAGAAATCATCACGAGTCAGCTCTATAGAGACATACTCGAGTTCCAGGATATCAAAAAATCTCCCACTATCACCAAACTCCTCGAGCTCTTGGCTCTGCAGGTGGGAAGCGAAGTATCATACCATAGTCTCGCTACTATTCTTGGTATTTCTCAGGCGACAGTCGAGCGATATATCGACCTCCTGGAGAAGAGCTTTATCATATTCGAACTCAGACCATACTTCACCAATAAAATAAAAGAAGTAACGAAGATGAAAAAAATCTATTTTTATGATCTCGGTATACGGAATGCTATTCTCTCTGCATTCCAGCCGCTTCATCTCCGCAAGGATACTGGAGCATTATTTGAGAACTTTTTCCTTCTGGAAAAAAAGAAAAATGCAGAATATACCCGCTCATGGAAAAAATATCACTTCTGGAGAACACAGAAATGACAAGAAATCGATATCATAGAACTAACCGATTCGGTCATAGAATCATACGAGATACAATGGAGTGAAAAATCATACACTCCCCCAACTGAATGGATTCGTCTCTATCCAGGCATACTTCCTACATTGATACACAGAGAGAATTTCTG
>JAYTYQ010000173.1:0-8644 GCA_043742285.1 Candidatus Altimarinota bacterium | reverse complement strand
ATTTTCTGGATATTACTGTATTTTGCTCGAACCATATCTTCCATTGCCTCCATCATCCGTCTACCGAATCCCATATGTTGACCAGTCCCATCAGACCGTGTACCGAGTGAGAGCTGATCTCCGAATACATGAAGTTCACGAACAATAGCAGCTCATCGGAGCACTGCAATATAATGGGATTCTCAAGAAAAATATTGGGAGGGGATACGAAGCCTTGCCATACCAAATATCGTCCGATCAAGAGGGTCAATGAATTGGAGAAAATACTCATGCCCACCACTCGCTTCATAGCAAGTAGTATCCAGAATGGCATTATTGGGATCATTATCTCGAGCACGGATCTCACGAGCAGAAATATCGCGTCTCTTGATTCCACGACTGAGCATATTCGCTTCAGTGATCTGTCTGAGGTTCGCAAGCTTCGATCCTGCGAGGATCTGACTCGCAGGAATATCACGATACATACGGTTGAGCCTCACGTATTCGGGAAGCATTCCCTGAAGATCCGACATGAGAGGAATGAGCGTCATATCATCATAGGGAATGAATTCTCATCGTCTCCAGACTTCCTCGAGTTCTGAATGGGGTGTCACCACCATCGGATAGATCTTCATCTCATCGGGACGATAAAGTGGATTGTCGAATACTTCCTGCATGGAAGCACGATCGATCTCAGGAGTTGATCCAACGAGTCCAGGCATCATATGAGCCACCACCTTGAATCCTGCATCCTTGAGGAATTGTGTCGCGCGGATAGATTCGGCATTCCCGTGTCCGCGTTGATTGAGCTCATTGATGCGATCATCCGTCGTCTGGTATCCGATCTCTACTCGTGTGACTCCATAGCGACGCAATCGTACGATCTCTCCTTCATCGATCCAATCCGGTCGAGTCTCGATCGCCATCCCGATAACTCGACTTGCTGCTGTTTCATTTCGTTGTTTGGCTTCCTCGAGACTTGTTGAAAGTTTAACGGCTCAAATGCATTCAGGTTGTATGTGTGCAGAAGAAAATGGATTTCACTTTTCAGAATACTTTCAATTTTCAACTTTGAACTTTGAACTAAAGCTCGTATGCGCATCATAAATATTCTTGATAAAGTCTTCCTGATAGTCTTGCGGATAGACACTCCATGTTCCCCCGATCACTCGAACATCACACTTCGTGATGGCATTGC
This sequence comes from Candidatus Altimarinota bacterium, assembly GCA_043742285.1. Classification (GTDB taxonomy): domain Bacteria; phylum Patescibacteriota; class Gracilibacteria; order BD1-5; family UBA2023; genus STC-74. The sequence continues at coordinate 7,467 of JAYTYQ010000173.1, read as the reverse complement.
CGGTCATCGAGAGTGACTGGAGGCGATTCTGTACCTGACGAAATGGGTCGAATTGGTTCATCTCTGCGCGTTGTACTGCTGGTTCATCGGTGATATAACTCTTCGGGAGATTGTCATACGTCGGGCAATAGATACACTTACCGGGACATCCCCAGAATTTCGTCAGAAGTGAGATCACACTCACACCAGAAAGGGAACGGATAGCACGCTTTCTCAGTACTTTCCGCACACGAGGGATATCTACATATTCACCATTTTGGACACCGGCATTGTACTGAGCAATGAGCTCTACAGCTGTCGGTGTATTCTCACGGCGATACTTGGCAAGGATCGAGTTCTTGAGTCTGTGGAAGTCATCCTTGGTGACTACCGTCTCCGTCGCAATAAGTGCCAGGAGAATCTCATCGAGGAGGGATATATCATTGATTTCTATCATACGCACTACTATAGAAAAAGTTTCTGAAATCCAAAGAGATTTTTGACTTTTGTATCAGATTTTATATACTGCTCGTGCTCTGCATTGTTCAGTATCTCTTGTTCAGTGTTCGCTATCCTATGCGGGGGTAACATAAAAGAGTGAGTGTACTAAGGCTTCAACCCTTGGGTGTGACGGTTCGAACCCGTTTCCCCGCTCCATAATAATCATCAACACACACGAACAGTCACACAAACACAAAGGAGAAATGCCACTGTGTATCTGTTTTCTGTATCTGTCACTTCCCCTATGGCCAATAGTCACGGACTCAAATCCAGCATCGTCAAAAAACAAGCAGCGGCTCGTAAGCTCTCGAAAGGGAAGAAACGGGCTATGATTATCTATACGGGAAATGAGAATAAAGAATCCCGATTCAATCTCTCGTACAAGCGACGTACTCGATATCTCCAAAATAAGGAAGCATTCCCAAAGAAGAAACTTCCGACCAAGAATCTCGATCAACTCATAGAACTCAGAATCATCGACGAACGAGGATTCTTCAGAAAAGGGAAAAAGAAGAACTATATCACCCATTCCATGGTGGATCAGAAAGGTCTCGATTTCTATGGAATGCCTCGGAGTAGCGAGATCCCATGAAAATAAATTTGATTTTCTCAAAAATATTATACAATGCGCCAGCACATTCCGCAGCCATAGCTCAGTTGGATTAGAGCGCCTCCCTGCGAAGGAGGAGGTCGCAGGTTCGAGCCCTGCTGGTTGCACCATTTCATATCTCGTTCATTTCTAGATTCTCTAGAGCCTCAGAGAGCTTTACTTTAAGCTCTTTTTTGTTGGTCAAAGAGAGTTCGTGTGATACTATCTCGATAAGTTGTCTTATATCATCCTTCCATCAGGTATCATCCTTATCAGATAGCACCTTACTAGAGAGTTCGTGTAAATTGTTGAGTAGACAAGTTCCTAAATAGTACTTTGTAGATTTACCAACCCACAGGCTATAAGAAGAATAGTGTGTTTCCGGTTATCTCGTACTGTCTTCCAGTCTCCATAGAGTCTACTTCTGTACGTATGAGAGAGTATATGGTATTTCTTGATTCTTGCAAAGAAATGCTCGACTTTGACTCGAATAGATGAGATAACTTTGTTGTCAGCCTTTTCTTCTTGTGTCAGTTGTCATCTTGGTGGTTTTTTCTTAGGCATGATCACTGTTTGTTTTGGGTATTCTTTTTGTATTCCGAGGAATCACAGGTCTGCCCAAAGCGTGTGTTTCGAGAGAACTTCCATGAAGTCACTTGATTTGAGAAGAGAGAAGTCATGTTGTGATCATGGCTCTGTTGTTCCAACAGCAAGGATGATGGATTCCGATGTGATCACAAGATTCTTCTTCGTATGTTTCTTTTTCTTTCAGGAGTAGTCTTTTTTTTGATTCTTCGGGGATGAACTTCGTTGTATAGATCGTTCTACTCCATCAACAAAGATATCTTTGATGCCACTATGTTCTTCCAAGATTTTTGCCAGATCTTTTTTTGTGGTTGCAGGAACCATACCATTTTTTTTAAGGATGTGAGGAGTGGTGGAAGGAGTTTTTCTACCCATTCGTATGCTTTCCCTTTTGGAAGATCAAATACTCACCCAAGAGTGGCATATGTTTGATATGTTTTCAGATAGTAGAGAATAAGAAAGAGCTTTTCTTCTATGGTTTTTACTCTACCACTGCGTCATCCACCGAGGGCTCGTATACGAGTCTTTCCATGTTTCTCTTTATAGCGCTCATTCATATGAAGCTCATATTCAGTACGAAAGAGCTCTTGTAAGTAAGCAAATTCAGAAAGATGAAGTCCTGTATGCGTAAGACAATGCTCGTCTTTACTGAGAATGAAGGGTATGTTGATCATACACCCAATGTACACATTTCTTATGGAAAGGCAAGTTTATTCGGGAACTTGTCTAGTATAGCAATATTTTCAGCTCATTTTGTATGAGCCATTTGGTGTATAAGGTATTTTGGTGTTCACACTCAGAGAACACTCACGAGGCAAATACCGAGTCCTATAATTTTTTCCTCATAAAGAAGTATATTCATGGACTTTCCTTTTAATGGCATTATACATGCCTTGATTTATGAATGATGTTGCTAGTGTGTGTACAAAATCGACTCATGAACTCGATAGTATCTGATCAACTCTTTGTCCAACTAAATACTGAGAAGCTCATATGAATAAAGAACTTGCACCAGCAAAAACTGAAGAGTGGAGGAATCTTTGTTTTATGGAAGTTTGCGTCATTTTCATATTTCTAGCATCCCTTCGCTTTGAGCCACCCAACCAATTCCTCTATCTTCACAATCTCCTGTTCGCCAGTATCCCGATCACGAACCGTCACTTGACCCTGATCGTAGTTCTCTGGTTCGACACAGATCGAATATGGAATACCGATCTCATCTGCACGCTGATATCGCTTCCCGATCGTTCCTGCCTCATCGTATTCACAGACAAAGTGGGCTGAGAGGAGACTATAGAGTGCATCTGCTTGTTCTGCGAATTTCTTCACAAGAGGAAATATTCCAACCTTCACGGGTGCAACTTGAGGAGCAAATCTCATGACGACTTTCGAAGTCCCTTCCTCTCCTGGTACCTCATCATAGGCATCACACATTGCCGCGAGTGTGAGTCGTGTAAGTCCCATAGCTGGTTCTATGACATACGGAATATATTTCTCATTCGTAAATGGATCGAAATAACTGAGATCCGCTTTCGAAAGATTCATATGAGCCTTGAGATCGTAGTCGGTACGATTCGCAAGTGTCTGTACTTCACCCCAACCGAATGGAAAAAGGTATTCGAAATCCCCAGCTCGACGAGAATAATGAGGGAGTCATTCTTTTGGTATTTCCACAAATCGAACATTTTCCTTTTTAAGCGAGAGGATTGTGGTAAAAAAATTATACGATATGTTGTACCACTCATCAAAAAATTGTTCGTCAGTTCCTGGTTTGCAGAAATACTCCATCTCCATCTGTTCGAATTCCCGAGTGCGGAAGATGAAATTCTTCGGTGTTATCTCGTTGCGAAATGACTTCCCTACTTGAGCCACTCCAAAAGGAATCTTCTTTCGACTCGATCGGGCGATATTCGCAAAATTCACAAACATTCCTTGAGCTGTCTCTGGTCTGAGATATACGAGGTTCGCAGAATCATCAGTTACCCCAATATGGGTAGAAAGCATAAGATTAAATCTTTGGATTCCTGTCCAGTTATTCTTTCCACAGTTTGGGCAAGAAATATGTCCTTCTGCGATATAGTCATCAAAATCTTGTGTCGGCGTTTTATCTCATGCCCAATTTTTTGGTATAGGAAAATTCGCATCTTTTTCGAGAGCTTCCTCGACGAGTTTATCAGCCCGATGACGAGTATGACAATCACGACACTCCATCAGTGGATCAGAAAATCCACCAACATGACCTGATGCCACCCAGACAGATGGATTCATGAGGATAGCAGCATCGAGAAGAACCATATCTTTTCGCTTCTGAACGAAATTTTTGATCCAGAGATTTTTGATATTCTCCTTCATCAGTGAGCCAAGTGGACCATAGTCCCAAGAGTTCGCGAGACCTCCATAGATATCTGAGCCTGGATAGACGAAACCTTTGGTTTTCGCAAAAGTGACGAGCGTGGACATTTCGAGAGGCATAATGTAAAAAGTTAGGAGTTCACTATTTGTTAGTGTAATTCCTGCGTATACAGGAATCCAAGATTTTTTTCGAGTAATTCAAACGCGGAAACAAAAAGACCCACAAAAAAGAATAAACTTTCTTGGGGTCCTTATTCGTAATTCTTTGATTGATGAATTCGTAATTGATTGGACGGTTCCACCCAAGTTTTCTAGAAAATCTAGAACACTTTTTCAGATTCTCTTCCCTCACTCGTAGCCACACGAGCTCATCGGAAAAAGATAACTCCCTCTAGTATAGAAAGAAATTTTAGAATTGCAATTATTTTTCACAGAAAACACTTCAAATATTTGCAAAAGAGAAATGATTGTGAGATGATGATATCATAATTTTATCTGTAATTCTTCTCTATGTCGTATTTTGCGAGTTCTGTCTCGAGTGATGTTGCTCATTGGCATGATACGAAACCATCTCACCTGATGACTTCGATTACAGAATCTCTCAATGACAAATTCGATACCATACTTCGGTGAGCTAAAGAGATCATCGTCTGAGCAGAACATTCTCTTTCTGCGCTCGCAGATGAGCTCGGAATCGAACACTTCGCACACAATATTTCCTGCGATATCACCGGATGTCGACTCGTACTCCAGCCACATGGTCAACTCGAGATTCATAGACATGGATCAAAACATCCAACTTCATTTCCTGTGGTATTCAAGGAGAAGCAGAGGATCAGTGAATTGGTATAATTTTTAATTTTACGAGATATGTGAAAGAATGGATTCGATAAACACAATATTGCTCCAAAAAACATAGACTGATGATCTGCACCACCACAAGGGTATATACATTACTTAGATGTTAATCTTTCGGACCCTTTTCTCAATATAAAAGAAGAATTATGAAAAAAATTCCAAAATATTCAGAACATTCTAGTATTTCAAAAAGAATGACCTATCTGAGAACTTATGATTCGATTTTCTATAGGAAGAGCTTCTCATCAATTCAAAATTTTACCTCAAGATCTCTTCAGAACTCTGACAAATTCTCCAAATGGAAAGTTAGTCCCTTTTCTCCAGAGTCTCACGCCTGAAGCTAGGTGAATCTATAATGAGACGGTGAACTATTTGCAATGATTGAAAAAGAAAAAGAAAGAAACCCATAGTAGCACACATGCATTTCTGGATGAATTTGCTGCCTCTATTATAGTCTAACTAGCGGTTTTGATTTTGCATTTTGATTTTATCATTTTGCATTATAATAGGATCATGCAACTCACCAAGTCGCTTCTCCATACGACAGACATATATATCAAGAAGCTCAACGAAGCGGGGATTTTGACGATCTCCGATTTTATCCATCTCTTTCCGAAGGATTATGAAGACAAGAGTGACGTCGGGACGAAGTTCTCACTCCTCAATATCCAAGAGAAACAAGCGGTGAAATGCACGATCGAGCTCCTCACAAACGAGATGACTCGCAACAAGAAGCTCCTCATCAAAGCAATTCTCACCGACAGTGATGAGATGCATGCCGAAGCTGTATGGTTCAACCAACGACAGATCCTCCAGAAGTTCACGCCCGGTGATAGTGTCCTCATATTCGGCAAGCCAAAATACGAGTATGGTCGGCTCTCATTCCCCTCGTGTGAGATCGAACATTTCACAACCAAACGTCAGGAGATCATGCCCGTATATTCTGATGTGAACTATATTCCTGGAGCCTGGATTCGAGATAAAATGATCTATATAAAGCCATTTCTCGAGGAAATACCTGATGAGCTTCCCCGAACAATCCGTGAGAAGAAATGATTCCAATCTCATGCTGCGAATATCCGCATGATTCACTTTCCGACCTCTATAGAAGCATTTGAACAGGCAAAGTGAGAACTCGGATATGAGGAGCTCTTCCGGTTCCAGTATATCGGCGTGAAGAAAAAAAAAGATGCCCAAGCGGAGAGTGAATGACTTGCTCCACAGATTCCACTCGATATAGATCTCATGAAATCTCTCATCGCAGATCTTCCATTCGCGCTCACGAACAAGCAGAAGATCGTCCTCTTCCAGATCCTCAAGGATATGGAACAACCATATGCCATGGCGAGACTCCTGCAGTGAGATGTCGGAACAGGCAAGACGGTCGTTGCGCTGCTCACCGCAATTCATGCGATGAAAGTATATCATAACCCCTGACCAAGGCTGGGGAGTCCAGCCAATTCTCAACGGCAAACTGCAAACTGCAAACTGCAAACTGCCATTATGGCTCCGACAGAGATACTCGCTCGTCAACACTTTGCTGGAAGCGAAATATGGCTCATGAAGCTTGGTATCAGATCTGATCTTCTCGTGGGTTCGCTTACCCCTCGTATGAAGGAAGATGCTCGAGAACGACTAAGGCGTGGTGAGACGGATATCGTCTTTGGTACCCATGCACTCATCCAAGAGTCTGTCCAATTCGCCCATCTCGGGTTCGTCGTCGTAGATGAACAACACCGCTTCGGTGTAGAACAGAGAAAGGTACTTGAGGAATACTGCTCTGCTGGTATCATCAAACCTCACCGTCTGAATATGTCGGCAACTCCCATTCCTCGGACACTCGCACTGACAGTCTATGGTGATCAGGATATCTCAGTACTGGATGAATACCCAGCAGGCAGGAAGCCAATCCATACCAAGGTCGTTCGTGAAGATAAGAGAGTCGAGATCTATCGTTTCATCGAAGAAGAAGTCCGTGCGTGACGACAGGCCTACTGGATTTCTCCTCTCGTGGATTGAAGTGGGAAGAAGAATTCCTGATGACAACAGTGAAATGGGGAGTCCGAGGGGGCGACACTGTCTGAACGAAGATGAGAACAGTGAGCCGATGAGCGACAGCAGAGTGCGAGTGAGTTTGTCGACCCTTCGGGAGCTCTTGGTACTTTTCAATCATGAAAAGTACGTTCATCCTCTGAATCTCAAGCAGATATTGCCTCAGCCGTAGAGATGCAGATCACTCTCTCTTCCGTATTTCCTCATCTCCATATCGGACTCATCCACGGCAAGATGAGTGGCAAGGAGAAGGATCGTATCATGCAGGAATTCTATGAGAACAAGATCCACATACTCTCCTCGACTTCTGTTGTAGAAGTCGGTGTGAACAATCCCAATGCCACCGTCATGTGTATCGAAGCCGCTGAGAGATTCGGACTCTCCCAACTCCACCAATTCCGTGGCCGCGTCGGTCGAGGAGAGGATCAGTCCTATTGTTATCTCTTCACGACGAAGGAATACAAGACCGATCGACTGAAGGCAATGGAACAGACGAATGATGGATTCGAGCTTGCTGAGATCGATCTCGAACTCAGATGACCGGGTGAAGT
>JAYTYQ010000172.1:0-2437 GCA_043742285.1 Candidatus Altimarinota bacterium | reverse complement strand
TGCGGTCTTCTGTCATTTCTTGATCGTGAGAGAGAAGTCATCAAATACTTTTGTTTCGTTATAGCCGTAGGAGATGGAGGAGATTTCTATGTTTTTCTTATGGGGAGTGAATGGGAGTCCGGTGGAGTATCATTGCATCACAGGCAATTTATCAAATGTCGTCCAAAGCTTCTCTACTTGTCCTATATCTCTCGTAAATGCACGAAACGTATCGAATAATCCACGTAAAGACATTTCTATCATACTTACTAAAAGTATAAAGAAACCGAATGAAGCAAAACTTTGGGTTTTCTCAAGAATCCCAACTCAAATTGTCAGATATATACTCGTTCGAAGCAGAAATCCAATCAGTCGTATAGAGACAAATAATCATCATATGCCATTGTCTAGTGGTCTATTGAGGGTTACAAATCTTCATAAAAGACTCACTATATGTGCAAATTCTCCTGCAAAAGCATTCGTTTGGAGAAATTCATTTTTAGACATAAATAATCGTACTGTGCGATGCGTGAGCTCTATTTCTGTTTCTGTACGTTTCTTTCTGGATGGTACGACATAATATGTATTGACGCAATAGGCAACAATAGAAAATATAAGAATTACAACTATCAGTCCCATTCCATAAGCAAATCCGATAAAAAACATGCGTGTTGCTGCATATAGAGTAATCAGTAACATTTGCAAGTCTGAAGAGAGGAAATGATGGAACATTTCTTGCCACTTATGATTCCCTTTTTCATAAATACTAATAAATCTCCCTGTCCCAATCCGCTCTGTATAGTTCGGATCTCCTGAGATATATTTTCGCAGGAAAGTATCTGCACAATAGGTGCTTACACTATTATGAAGCTCGGACCATCACCAATGTCGCATGATAGTAAATTTTAGAAGTGCGTAGAGAATTGTTATACCAGCATATATCCAGATAAGTGAATAAAATGTATCTATCTGTCCGAACTCTAGTGAACGAGCTATCTTTTCAAAAATAATGAGAGTTGCAATAGTAAAAATCCCATCGGTGCTTCATTCTATAAAAGCTCTTATATACGGCCATGGATTGTACACGATAGGTGAATAGAATCTCCTCGCCTTCTCGATAAATGTCATTTCTGTATTTTTCATACCTACTATAAAAATGATAGAATATTTTCTCTATGAATTTCCTCAAATCCTGCCAGAGGATAGAGTGATCTCCAGAGAGCTGGTGGTTTCGAGTGCTTTCACGAACTCCACTTGCACTCATATCATATGAGTCATAGAGCCGACTCTTCGATAAGATCGACCTCCTGCTGATCATAGCTCCGCCAGAAGTGTTGTGTAGCAAAGATACCACTATATATCCTATGCTTCATACGTTCGACGATGACGAAATTCTCCCAGAGTTTTCCGACGTCATCTCGGAGACTCAGGTCATGGAAATTCCCGAGGAGAGCATTGCGGATACCGAGATCATAGAAATAGATTTTCTGCATCTTTGAGAGCTCTTTTTCTTTGTTGGTATAATATGGTGGAAGACGAAAAATGATATATGATTTCTCGAGGAGATCGATATATCGTTCTATCGTGCGTCCATCCATAGAGAGCAAGGCTCCAATCTGTGAGAAGGATATCTCAGATCCGATTCGAAGTGCAAGTATGCGCAGAAGCTTGTCGATACTCGCCGAATTCTTGATCTCTTGAAATTCGAGAATATCTCGATAGAGACTGGAATTCGTGAGCTCCGTGAGATAGCGTTGCTTCTTGATAATATCATGTGTCGAGAGAATATCTGGATACATACCATAGATGAGTCGCTCTTCGAGAGTTCGTAGGACGAGATCAGGACCCTCACTCAAGAGATATTCTCTGAGCGATATCGGGTAGAGCATGAATGTGACCTTCCTTCCTGTGAGTGCCTCACTTGTCTGATCGAGTATATGGAAACTCGAAGATCCTGTGACAATGATCTGCTTTGTTGTCTTATAAGTATCAACAAGCTGCTTCAATATGTCACCTATATTCTCGATCTTCTGTGCTTCATCTATGAATATATATCGAGCATCTCCGATACGCGGGGCCATACGTTCGATGCGATTCTCAGAGAGAAATTCACGATCGAGAGAATTGTCTCCGCTCCACCGTACAATTCCTTCATCTCTGCGAGTACTGAGTATGGTATCGATCAGTGTCGTCTTTCCGACCTGTCGTGGACCAAGAAGGATGATGATCTTCCCTTCGAAGAGATACGATTCGATATCTTTCTGGAGTACTCGTAGAAACATAGCAAAAGTTTATATATCAAAAGTATATACTTTCTGCATTTGAATGCAAATTTTATATATATTTATAGCATTATATTTCTAAAACCCACTCTGAAGTTCCAACATTCTGGCATAGATTCCTCACTTTGTAACTAGGATCTCGTGAGCTCATCGCTCGACTACTTCTCCTCACTCGA
>JAYTYQ010000171.1:0-3783 GCA_043742285.1 Candidatus Altimarinota bacterium | reverse complement strand
CCGAGAAAATCAGTGGCATTTTCCCTATGGGGAATCGCACTATAGTAGGTCGAATAGTACATGAGAATAATCGATATTGACCATACAATGAATCAGACGCTCGCAATGAGAAGTGGGATCATAAGAAAAATGAGAGAGAATTAAAGGGTTCCGTTTCGTACTTTTTGGATTGTTGCGATGAATTCTCGAATCTGAGAATAATTCACTCAAAGAAATATAATCAAAGACCCTATGAAAGCAAATCCGATTTGAGGGAGGTATTGAAGTCGTCATCCAAGCGAATAGTCGAGAGAGACTCTCCCCTGTATCCAATAGAATGCACAGAGAATCAGTATTACTACGAGAGTATTCTTCAGAAAGAGATACCAATCAAAACCTCCAGAATATTGACGTACCGCTCGGTAACTGAGATACCACATCATGATCCATGAGATTCCAACTGAGAAGGATGCAGCCGATGATCCACTCGGAAAGGGAAGATAGTGGTATTTGAATCCAAGGATACAGATCAGGTTGATCATAATATTCATGATGAGAGTATAGAGAAGGATAGTGATTCTTTTTCTGACGTATCCGAGTCCACCGAGAATCTGGAAATTGATCTGCAGAAGAATATTGAATACGAGAAATGGTGCTATGAAATAGAGTGCGATACCTGATGAGAGAAAGCTCTCACCGAAGAGAAAGCCTGCAATATTCTCTCATGCCATGAGAAAAAATCATCATATCCAAAGGCCTATCACGCTGAGATAGGTAGAAAAAATAGTAAAAATAGTATGAATTTTCTGTCGATCTCATTTACTTCAGATCTCTGATATTACGGGGAAAAGGAATCCAAGAACGGGTCCGAGAAAAATAAAAGGAATACCAATAAGGGAGAGGTAGATAGAGTATATTCCCGTATCATAGACCCCGAGAAAATAGGTCAAAAACTGCATATCTATCTGATAGAGTACAGTGGCTACATTCGCGGAAAAAAGTGTTCCGAGGGAATATTGAATAAATTGTTTTTTGAGGTGGGTGTCTTTCAGAGAAGCAAGAGTCAGATAGGTCCGAAAGTACATTCGATAGAATACAATAGCACCACAGATGAGTCACATATAGATCGTATACACCCAGAGCCAAGAGTAGGTATAAAGATCTCATTTTCATGACCAATAGAGAATTCCTCATCCAAGGATCATCATGAGCACACGGAAGAAATCAATACTTTTTTGTACTTTAATATTTTGTGTGGCATTCAGAAAAGTACTAATAATCTGGAGTAGATGACTTCAGATGAAGAAGAGTGAAAAAATCTGTATAACTCACTCAGCATGAGGAGTATGAAAATAGTGATTGGCAATCCATTGAGCTGATAGATAGAGCCCAATACTCACAATGGTACTCGTTACTACTTGCGTGATGAGCGTGAGCATGAGGAGATACTTACAGCGTGCATAGTCACTCTTGATGATATATTTCGGGAGAAAATAATTCAGACTCTCTGTCAGTCCGAAGTCTGTGTAGGAACTCAGAAGCCCGAGAAGCGAGATGGTTCCATAGATAATTCCCAATTCACTTGGCGTGAGGTCTCACGTGAGAATGATCCTGATGATATATCCCAGCGGAGCCGTGAGAAATACAAAAAAATACATCCATGCACCCTTGGTGATGAATTTTCTCGAGAGCGATTCTTCCTGAAGGAGCATGGTTTACAGGTTATAGGTTCACTCTGAAATATCAGAAAAAAGTTTTGAGTCTTTGAAAGTAATGACACGTTTTTTTCGTGCATTCACGAGACGATCATCATGTGTTGCTATTATGATAGTTTTTCCTTCTTTGTTGAGTTTTTCGAGAAGGAGAACGATCTCTTCAGCATTTTTTGGATCCAGATTGCCGGTGGGTTCATCGCCGATAATGATACTCGGATGATGGATGAGCGCTCGAGCAATAGCAGTTCGCTGGAGTTCGCCACCAGAGAGTGATTCTATATATTTATCTTTTTTTTGCAGGAGTCATACTTGTGAGAGCACTTCAGGAACTCTTCGTTGGATAGTTGCATCATCGTATCCACAGACTTCCATGGCGAATGACACATTTTCGCGAACGGTTTTTTTGGGAAGGAGCTTGAAATCTTGAAAAATGACTCCAATATTGCGCCTGTAGGTGAGGAGTTGACGGTCATTGAGTTCCTTCAGTTTGTGCCCATCATTGGTCAGGATATGTCCCTTGCTAGGGGATATGACACCAATGATTGAACTGATAAAGCTCGTCTTTCCACTTCCTGATGTTCCGATCAGAAAGACAAATTCTCATGATTCTATGGTGAGGGAAATATCGCGAAGGATGGTTCGTTCACCATAAGCGAGTGTTACATTTTCGAATTGCATAAGTGTAATGGTGAGGGGCTTAACGAGGAATAATAGTTAAAGACATCTGTTTTTCGACGGTGCGCATATTTCCATCGATCAACCGAATCGTCAAAGTATGATTACCTGTTGATACTCACGATGTACCAACAGGTATCACGAAAAGGTCTCATGCAGTTGCATTCTGGATAGTGGCTGTATCCAGGAGAACAGAGACTTCACGGGTTTCTGTCCCGACAGATATAGAGAACCGAAGATTAAAGCTATCTCCACTATAGAGACTGATATGATTATCGTTATTTTTTGGATTGAGAGTTGTAATAGTTGGTTCCTTATTTTTCTGTTCTGTAGTTGGTATTCCAGATCATATACTGAGGGTTTTTGACTCCGTATAGACGAACCCAAAGATATCCGTGAGCTCTATGGTGAAGGTATTGTCCCCATTTTTTACATTCATGGTCGTTCGCTGATTTCCGTTGGTTTTTCCTCAAGAACCATAATCGATAGTATCTCGAATTTCACTTCCAAATTTGAAGACAAATTTCTGAATTTTTCTATCTCATATCCATGTGGTTTCAAATATTTTCTTTCCTTCCGTCCCAAGATCACCATTGATTCAGACCGTCTGGAGTGATATCGAGACATTGCCCGGTCATGCAGGTCTTTCGCATGGTGTGCTCGAATGCTCGGGCATCATTGATCCACTTCAGGCTCATCTATTGAGTGACTCAAAAAATCAAGCGGTCCATGCAGGATCATATCCATCGATGACGGGCTTGGCGCTGGGAATATAGATTTTCATAATTGAGGACTCAGGAGTATTCTCTGATACAGGGCCATTACAGAGTGTATCAATCAGCATTTCCTTCATCCCATCGTCATATTCAGTGGCTTTCACGGCCATGATGGTCGATATCTTCTGTCCATCAGGAGTGCTCTCGGTAGCGAGCTTCCCACTGGCCTTAGCGATCGTGAATGTGTAGACTCCTTCTGGTTTTTTCCAATCTTCTTTTGGAAGATCTTTGAGTGCGAATTCCATATATCCTTTCCATATTGCAGCAGCACAGTTGAGTCCGTCACAACTTCACTTCGTCCCTTTTCCATTCACATTTCCTGCCCAGACAACTGTGGTGATCTGGGTGGTATATCCTACCGTCCAGAGATCTCGAGGAAATATTTTTCAGTTCTTATCCTTTTCTTTATTCGATGTTCCTGTCTTGGCGGCAACGATCCTCCCTGGAATCGAGAGTGCATTGCGCCAAAATGGTGATGCAGGACGGGCATCGTTGTCTGAGAGGATTCGGGAGATGATATAGGATGCAGCTGGGGAGAATACTTCTTTCTCTATTGGTGACTTGACTTCCTCGATCACTTGACCGTCCGCTCATTCTATCCGTTCGATAGCATAGAGATCTCGCTTCACTCAGAGATT
>JAYTYQ010000170.1:0-2051 GCA_043742285.1 Candidatus Altimarinota bacterium | reverse complement strand
AGCATTATCAGCTCTATAGATATTTAGACCTCTTTCAAAATAAAATTTATACTCGTGTAAACCGCATCACAAAAGCAAAAGCTTGGCATCATGAATTTTATGGACTTTTCGGCATCACACAGCCAAAAACTAAGGATTTTCAGTTTATTTTGAAAGAGGTCTATTGTATGTTTTCTAGAATATCTTCCATCACTATCCCTTTCCTTCTCTTTCTGTTCCTTTGAGAGATAGCCTTTGTGAACTATCTCCCCGATATGAATCTCCACTGATCGATGCTCTGAGCGAGAGCGACTCATGAGACCATAGAAATCCCTGTCCATGGACAATTCCCGAACGACCGACGCAAAACAGCCCCAGAAATTCGCAAATATGTACAGAGTTTCTTCAGGCATACAGCTCTCTCTGTTGGTGATGGCAGTAGACTTTCTGAGAGCGTAGATCACTCCATAAGAGAATTTCATCCTCTCCTCATGACTCATACTCTTCAGAGAGATATGAGAGAGTTTGCTTTCGATCATCGGAGAATCATCCAGCGATTCACTCTACATTCGCAACTCGCTTATGAGAATATGCTCAAGAATTTTTAATACTCATATATTACTTTCTTAAATTTTTCTCATTATGAAACTCACTACTCGTGGTTTTACCCTTGTCGAACTCATGATCGTCATCGCGATCATCGGTATTCTTGCCGCTGCTCTCTTCCCTTCGATGACTGCCTACCTCAAGCGTTCCCGTGATGCTGCTCGTACTTCAGGAATGAAGGATATCTCCACAGCTGTAGGAGCATACTTTGCTGATAGGGAACGATATCCAGATCATGATAAAGGGTGTGTCAACTCAGGTCAACTCAATGTAAACTATCTTCCAAAGAGCGTACCACTTGACCCAAGTACTGCAAATGATAATGGTTGTGGAAATCAAGTTGGTCTTGTAAAATATTATGGATATGGTTCAGGAAATGTAGGATCTGCAACCGGACCAGCTATCTATACAATTACATCAACACTAGAAAATCCTAATGGAGGTAATACCGGTGCAATTTTTGCCTCTATGACATGAATAATCAGTACCAATCCATTCTCTACTCTGGTCAAAGGTGGAGGAGCAGGATATATTCTTACAAATTAGTCTACTTTACTAAGAAATACTCCTCTTGATAGAGGGGTATTTCTTCCAAATATTGCTTATGAATTCTTGTACCCATCGTGGCTTTACCCTTGTCGAACTCATGATTGTTATCGCGATCATCGGTATTCTTGCCGCTGCCCTCTTCCCAGCTATTGCAAACTATATAGGGAGATGAAGAGATGCTGCGCGAATCGCCTGACTCAATGATATATCAAAAGCACTCACTAATTATGCAACAGATAAGAAAGAGTCTTACCCATCAACACCATTAAATTGTGATCTCTCCTGATCTATACTACAATTTGTCGGAAAAGAGGTTATAGACCCTATTCATATACGAGATCATGGATGTGGTCCAAATGGATTTTACGGATATGGCACAGGGATAATTTTACTCACCAATCAATACAGTATTAGTGCATATCTTGAGACTGCATTCTGAGGGTATTGGAATGCTACATGATCAACCAATCCATTCACGGGAAGTCTCGATGCAGCTGATATCAACAACCTGAAATATAACCTCACCAAGTGATCGGGACCACTCTACGTCTTGTTCCAATAATCTTAATCTTCCATTCATCAAAAACTTCCCAATTGGGAAGTTTTTTGGTTTTATATGGCGGAGGGACAGAGATTCGAACTTCTGCTACCTTGCGGCATAGGAAGCAGTTTTTTCCAAAAAAACTGCCTCATGAGAGACAGTATTATTTGCATATGGCGGAGGGACAGAGATTCGAACTCTGGGTACCTTGCGGCACGGCAGTTTTCAAGACTGCTGCAATCAACCACTCTGCCATCCCTCCAGATGTGTGGTAGGGGCAGTATAGGGAAGTGGATTTATTTGTCAAAATCTTTTTCGAGAATCGCATCTCGAATATTTTCCCGACTATCCTGATCATGAAACTTGAGCATACTAT
>JAYTYQ010000169.1:0-2050 GCA_043742285.1 Candidatus Altimarinota bacterium | reverse complement strand
ATAGTATGCTCAAGTTTCATGATCAGGATAGTCGGGAAAATATTCGAGATGCGATTCTCGAAAAAGATTTTGACAAATAAATCCACTTCCCTATACTGCTCCTACCACACATCTGGAGGGATGGCAGAGTGGTTGATTGCAGCAGTCTTGAAAACTGCCGAGCCGCAAGGTACCCAGAGTTCGAATCTCTGTCCCTCCGCCATATAAAACCAACAAACTTCCCAATTGGGAAGTTTTTGATGAATGGAAGATCAGGATTATTGGAACAAGACGTAGAGTGCTCATGTTCATTTTTGGAGATTGTACTTGAGATTATTGATGTCCGTCGGATCAAGAGTCCCGGTAAATGGATTGGTTGATCATGTAGCATTCCAATACCCTCAAAATTCAGCTTCAAGATATCCATTTACAGAATAAAAATTGTTTTGGTTGATATATCATGTACCATAGCCATAATACCCATTAGGACCGCATCAATTATTACGCGTACGTATGGGATCTACAACCTCTTTTCACAGAAAGCTTAAAAGAGAACCTGATAAGTCACAATTCGGCGGTGTTGCAGGGTAGGATTCCTTTTGATCACTTGCATAACTAGTAAGCGCCTTGGCAATATCATTGAGTCATGAGATTCTTGCAGCATCCCTTCATCTTCCTATATAATTCGTGATAGCTGGATAGAGAGCAGAAGCAAGGATTCCAATGATAGCGATGACGATCATGAGTTCGATGAGAGTAAAACCACGACGGTTACAAGAATTCATAGGTAGTATTTGGAAGAAATACCCCTCTTATGGAGGGGTATTTCTTATTAAAGAGAACTAATTAGAAAGAACATACCCAGAACCTGCACCCTTAAGTCATACAAATCACATAGTTCTAGATGCTCCAGTATAGGAGAAAAACGATCCTGTATTTCCACCATTGTTATTCTCAAGACCAGCTGTAATGAAGAATTGTGGTGCAGTTGTTATAGCATTTACACCTGAACCATAACCGTAAAATCCTCCAGTAGTACCACAGCCGTCATAATTTGTTGCCACTGGATCAAATGGAATTCCTTTTGGAAGATAATTTGTTGACAGACCTGTTGACGTATTGTTTCAGACACAACCATAAGTTGTTCCCGCAGCATTATTATCCGTGTCAGGATATCGTTCTCTGTCTGTGAAGTATGCTCCCACTGCTGTAGAGATATCCTTGGTACCAGAGATACGAGCAGCATCACGGGAACGCTTGAGGTAGGCAGTCATCGAAGGGAAGAGAGCAGCGGCAAGAATACCGATGATCGCGATAACGATCATGAGTTCGACGAGGGTAAAACCACGAGTAGTGAGTTTCATAGGGGGAATAGAAAAGAAATAAAGACGGGCGTATTATACAAGTTTTGGAACAAAAAAAAGGGGAAATATGGAGACATTTTTATCTGTATATGTATAATACGAGCACAATAATATCATATCCCTCTGTGCAAGTCAATCGAAAATATACGAATTGTATTCTGTCAATACTCATCCATATCCTCTCTGGAATGCCAATTAGGGAAGCATATACACGTATTATATGTGCTGATGGGACTACTCTTCGTGAATCTCAATATAAAAAAAGCTTCATTGAAGCTTTTTTTATAGGATTTCTGACTTAATGTAACTTTTTGTGTGGCTGTAGGTCTCCTATTTCTTGATATGCGTCTTGAAAAGAAGCTCAAAAATGAGCGCAAGTTTTCTAGGTTTAGTTTTTCAACGATGGAGATTGGTCTTTTCCTTGAGATGAGAAAATACTCAGCCATCGAGATGGTTCGTTGTATTGGGACACTTACTGAAACAAATCGAGGAATATTGGTAGCGAAATAGTGATGGAAGAAATTTCAGTACGCTCATATAGGCACTTCGCAGTCGCTCATGTTTGTATCTCCATTTTCGTCTGTGCTCTGGAGTTTCTGTTCTCTCATTTAAAACACTATAGTGCTCTATAAGGCGTAGCATGAATCGATCATGGAATGATTCACATGAGGTATGTGTCATTGACATAAGGAGATCTCTCAGATCTT
>JAYTYQ010000168.1:0-2145 GCA_043742285.1 Candidatus Altimarinota bacterium | reverse complement strand
GAGGAGCTTCTGTCCTTCTCCCTGAGAATGCACGAGCCAATAAGCTCAGTTATTATGATAATATCAGAAGATTTGTCGATGTATCCTTCCGATTCCCTGACCTCTCAACCGCTGAGACCAGTCTGGTGATCGTGAGTTCGAAGGCAAATATGAAAAAGGCTCAAAGCATCGGAATAGGTCTCGCAAAGCTCTGAATCAATATCTCACCAGAGCATTCCACCATTATCTCAACGGGTACTATTACACAGAGTCACATCAATATCTATTGGCATCCAGATTTGAACATAGGCATCAACCCAGAATCCTCAATAGTGAAGGCTCTTCAGTATATTGAAGAGTCTATTCCCTACATCATCGTGCCTCGCAATGAATATGTCAATGATGATGGGCCAAAGATCGAGATGGTTCTTGGTGATGATATGGGGTCATACTTTTCTTTTGTCACTCCCATATACTATATGCCGATTCCTCCCCCAAAGGTCAATTCCGGTGAGCCAAGAACCACTTCTGGTGAGACCCATACATGAAGTGGGCAGGCAAAAATAAACATAAAAAAAATACAAGCATCTTCTCATAGCACATCTTCTCAATCCAGTACCTTAATTGTGGATCATGCAACGATTGGCACTCGCCCATGAGAGTGGGAAGATTTTGGAAATTAATATTTTTCTATATACTTTTCCTATCTCACATATTCACTATGAAACGTATTCCCTTATCTCCTCAGAAAAAAGAAAAAACTCCAATCCTCAAAAGAGCACTCCAGTGACTCTGAATATTGATAATACTCGGAGTGATTACGAGTTTTGCATTCTATTCACTCTATCTCCGAGATATGCCTTCGATAGCTTCTTTGGCTACGGGCAATTATTTCCGTGAGAGTACGATCATCTATGACAAGGATAAGAAGCCAATCTATACACTCTATACGGATGGGAAGAGAACATATGTCGACTATAATCATATCTCTCAGTATATGAAGGATGCTATCGTCGCAACCGAGGATAAGACATTTTTTACCAATCCGGGTATTGATATGAAGTGACTCTTTCGGGCTGGACTCTACTACATCATGGGAAAGACCGAACATATCAGTGGAACTTCCACCATATCACAACAACTCATCAAGAATACCCTTCTAACCAATGATCCTACCTTCAAACGAAAGGCACAAGAGGCAATGCTCTCTTATCGACTCAATAGTACCTACAGTAAAGAGAAAATACTCGAAATGTATCTCAACGCCTTCTCATTTGGTTCCAATGCAAACGGAATAGAAGAAGCCTCACGAACGTATTTCGGCAAGAGTGCGAGTGAACTCTGACCACTCTGAGCGAGTATACTCGCCTCATTGCCCAAATGACCGAGCTCACTCTCACCTTACAACCATCGTGACCGACTCATGGGGAAGGTCTACGTATATCCCCTCTCCGATACCCAGCAAGTGATCCCACTCGATACCTGGGAGAAGCGAAAAGAATATAGTCGACTCTATTCGACATTCAAAGGGTATCTCAGTGGTATCACGATCGAAGGCAGATGAGAAACGGTGAGTCTCTGTGGGGTCAATGAGAAATACATTCGAAATACCAAATTCAGGCCAAATAATGAGTGATGCATATCGATCATCCATGATGATCTTCTCGGATTTTTCGGAGATACTATCATTCAGGGTTCGGGATCGATCACATGATCGGGATCAGGGGAGGCGTATGCGCTCGAATACACTATTGGTCGCAAGGACTTCGTTGCTGGACGTATGTTCGAAGATGGGAAGATTGACGGCAAAACTTTCAAAAAAATCCTCTTCGACGGGATCGAATTCGAATTCCAGAAAAATCTCTCAGATATCAAGTATCCGTACTTCGTCACGTATATCAAGGAATACCTCGAGACCAAGTATGGCAAGGACATAGATGTGACATCATGACTCAAGATCTATACCACTCTCGACTCCAAGCTCCAGGACAAGGCGGAAGAAGTACTCAAACGTCAGGTCGAGATCAACAAGCGACAATATGGTGCATCGAGTGCAGCACTCGTGAGTATGGATAACAAGACCGGAAAGCTCCTCGCAATGGTAGGCTGACCAGACTACAATGATATAGAGAATGGCGGGAATAATAATATGACTACAGCCACGAG
>JAYTYQ010000167.1:0-1641 GCA_043742285.1 Candidatus Altimarinota bacterium | reverse complement strand
ATTACAAAAAGTATATCAGTGTCATATCAAACCCCAGATGGATCAGCATCTATCGGCTTCTCTGTCACGATGAAGGATGGAATTATCATAGCAGCATCTTCGACCACTCAAGCACGAGGAACAAGTGCATATTACCAAGACAGTTTTGCTCAGTCAGTCGCAAAGTCAGTCGTCGGTAAGAAGGCTTCCACACTGAGTCTCTCAGCGATCGGAGGAGCAAGCCTCACGACCAATGCATTCACACAGTATATTGTCAATCTCTAATTGTCACGCGTTTCATCATATTCCCGTCGTAGAATGTAGAAGATTTTGACTTGAGAAGAACTTTCTCTTCTTGATGAGGTCATATAGAATCGACCACTCATCATGTGTATTTCGTCGGGAGGCTTCCCTATATTTTCTACTCTTATATACTAGAAGATAATCATATTTGTGACAATGGTGTGTATATTTCTCTGAACATTTTCGATGAATATATCTCGTCTGAGCCGAGCTGAATACAATCAACAATTTTCCCCGTCAGCTTGCTACGGGGATAGCAAAACTTAGTTTACTTCTGTATTGAGCGGGTGAAGTAGCTCTTATCGATTCGTTTGCATTTTCCTCGAATCTTTATAGAATTGAAAAAATTTTCTACTATGACAACACCTCTCGCACGTTCAGAATTCACCGATAAAGTACAGGAATATATCAAGCGTATCAATCAGATTGCTGAAGAACAAGGCTACTCAGTCATGATGGCGTACTATATTGCAGGAAATGAAGAAGAACCGGATGACTTTATCATAGATTGGCGCAATATGGCACTCAATGATAATCTCTATGCCCTCTCACGGTGGAACCAGGATATTATGAACAATTTTGATGAAGATAGTGATGAGGAGAAATGGGGAAGATCGAGTAATATGAGTGAATTCTAGAATATCTAGAGAGATCTATGATCATGAATTCACATCTCGAGCGCGTGAGTATATAGAAATACGAATCAAGTTATGTACTGAAGAGATTTTTGAAATACGAAGTTTCCTAAAATTGTTCCCAGAATATTCTCTCTTTCCCAATGCCAAGAATTTCTAATTTGGCTCGAGCATCTTTCACCATTGCAGGCGAACCACAGAGATAGAATTCTTCATATTTTGATATATTTTCTGGAGTGATCCAGTCGGTGACGTATCCCTGAAGAGTGGTGGGTTTTTGATTCTTGGTTGTTGGTTCAGCAATATTGCTTTCGCGGGAGAAATATTGGAAATATTTGAAATCCCCAAAGTGAGAATTGAGTCGTATAATCTCATTTTCATAGAAAATATCTGCATATGTGCGCACTCAAAAGACAAAGGCTATAGAACATTCTCAGATTCCAAGATTCGAACATTCGAGCAACTGACAATAGAGTGGAGCGAATCCTGTACCAGTACCGATAAAACACTTACTCCGTGGAGTATTCTGAAGGGTGAAGTGTCCGAGAGGAATCATGCCATGGAGTACACTTCCTACTATTGCATCACAGATCAGGGGACTTCCTCGTCCATCGGATATACGCTTGATGATGAGGGTGAATGTCGATTCATTGAGTGAGTATCCTGCGAGTGAGTATGCACGATTGAGTCATGGAGCAAGTTGGAACATGACATATTGTCCAGC
>JAYTYQ010000166.1:0-7913 GCA_043742285.1 Candidatus Altimarinota bacterium | reverse complement strand
TCTGGATCGCTATTGGTTCAGCAGTTTGGTGGCTTGAGAGCATTGAGTTTTTTCATATCATTCCCGAGTTTTTTGAGTATATCCGAAGACTCACTTGCTGGTATCATTTCTATGATTTTCTTGGTTTTCTCGATTCTCGAGGTGATGACAGCACATGACCATATCCGATTCATATTCGTTCGATACTGTATTCGAGCGATCTCGACGGACTTGAATCCATCAAAGAGTCCGATACGACTGGGATCAAGATCTTTCTCGAGTTTTGCCTTCTCGCTTGGATTTTTCTCTGTATTGATCAGTGTCCGCATTTTTTGATTCTGGCTCTGAACATCGAAAAGCGCATATCATTCGCTCACATCTCATACTCATTTCTCCTTATTCCAGGGACTTGAAGGTGCTTTACATACCGATTCTACCCAATATTTCTGGTAACATCCTTCAAAATCAGTGGTATCACAAGCAGCTCCATCGTCTGCCCACGTTCAAATCGGTAACAAGAAGCAAATAAGAATGAGAGCAAGAGTTTTTTTCATAAAGAATGGTCATACAGGCTAGATTTTTGCCTTCGCAAGAATAACACAGAAGGGTTTTATGGATTTTTTTCTATATTGCGCCAATACGATAGATGATTTCCTTTTCGACGAACTCGCGTTCGCGCCCATACTTCAGTCGTGAGAGTTCACGGAGAGCCTTGCCCGTTGTGGGATCTCATTTCTCGAGCCATGGAAGGGGAACAGAGAGGCTAAATCCTGGCGTTGGTTGTCCATCGACGGAGAGCTTGATCGCCGCTTTGAACTTGTCCATATTGATGAAGTCCTGATTGGAATAGGCTGGAGCAAACTGTTTCTCCATGATTTCGGCATCTTCCGGACCGATCTTGTAGCTCATGATCGTCCCGACGTTACCGAATATAGCATCCTTCAGATTGAGTTGGGATTTTGTCAGAGCATCAGACTTCTGGAGTTGTCCGAGATACTGGTGAGCGACGATGAGACCAAGACGGTATTTGCGGGCTTCGGAGAGGATCGACTCGATCGAATCCGTCACATAGTTCTGGAACTCATCGATATAGAGAAAGAAATCTTTACGTTCATTCACTGCTATCTGTTGGCGCTTGAGAGCACCCATTTGGATTTTTGATACCAAGATCAGGCCGAGAAGTGTAGAATTGAGATCCCCGAGAGTTCCTTTGGAGAGTGATACGAGAAGGATCTGTTCCTTGTTCATGATACTCGTGATATCGAAGGCACTCTTCGTCTGGCCGACGATGTTGCGCATGAGGGTATTCGTGATGAATTGCCCGAATTTTGCGGCAAAGTATGGGATAATCTCCCCCTTCTCGCGTTCCCCCATCTTGGCATAGGTATAATCCCACCATGCCTTCACAACCGCATTCTTCAGAGTCGTACGGCGCTCTCGTTGGAAGTTGTCATCTGTGAAGAGTCGTATAAGATCTGTGATCGCCCCTCCTTGAGGATAATCCATGAGGGTCAAGCATCCATTGCGGAAATAATCCTGTATACGAGGACCGAATATTTCGCTTCAGAAGAGCTTGATCATGATATTGGTCGCATCGGCGACGACCATCTGTTTCTCATCCTCAGAGTTGGCTTCGAGGAGATTGAGCCCCATCGGTCTCGAGAGATCTGATGGATCGAAGTAGACGAGATCATCGGCACGCTCCTTCGGGATGAAGTCGAGAAGTCCTTGCGCGAAGTCACCATGGGGATCGAGAACAGCGATTCCTCTATTTTGTTTCAGGTCCTGTCGTGCCATCACGGAGAGGATGGATGACTTTCCCGTACCGGTCTGCCCGATCACGTAGAAATGACGGAATCGATCTTCATTTTTGAGATATATCGGCTTTTTCTCTCCTCGGAATTCATTCGTTCCAATGAAGAGTCCTTCCTTGGCGATATTGGTTGGCGCCTTGATCAGCTTGAATCGCTGCCAGCGAATCTCGGGTTGCTTGTTGTACTTCGAATGGGGAAAGTGAAAAAGTGTCGCGAGCTCCTCGCTGTTCATGACGGGTGATGGCGACCACCAGGCAAACTGACGAAAAATATAGTGACGAACGAGGAGTGAGAGAGATTTGCGCTTCACGGGCTTGAACTTGTTGTAGGCAGGTGAAGTGAACTGAGAGAATGCTGAGATAATATTCTGGAGCTCGGCAGACACGCTTCATTCCTCATTTCCCGTCGTGATGATGCGGATGACGACGGCATATCCTGTTTTCTTCACTTTCTCCTTCATGAGTCCTTCTTCATCGAGAGGCTCTTCATCGCCCTCATTGGATTCACTCGATTTTCCGTCATCACTTGATCCATTCGTGAGCAATTCTATGAGGGATCCGAGCCATTCGAGTGGATTCCAGCTCATATGATGTCACTTGTTCTTCTTCTCATGTTTGCGAATTGCCTTCTTCACCTTCTCTTGCCAGTCATCATCGACCGGACGCATGAGAATCTGGACAACACCAGATTCCTCATCAGAGAGCTTCCCGAGGGCGGATAAGATCGCATTCATCGAATCACTCTCGAGCTTCTGATAGGTACGGATGGGATATTCGAGGGGCCGCTTCAGCTTCATGATCTCACCACGCACGACAGAACGTCCTTCGAAGATATTCACCTCAGGAGTCTCTTCGATAAAGGCATCTGGATAGAATCCGAGAATCTGTTTTTCGACGAGAAGTTTTGCCTTTTTTGGGATGACAATATAGAAATATATCTCCTGCCTGTGTGCTACATATTCGAGGGAGAGATACTCTTGTCCGAGAAGCCACCCCATCAGCGTACTCGCATAGAGCGACTTTAGACTCGCGAGGAGTTGCTCCATGATGGATATTTGTTCACGAAAATCTTTCACAGTTTCTTTTTTCTCATCCTGATCACTATCCTTACGGGCTATCACGACACGCAAAAAGCTCATCTCCAGTGAACGCTTGAATGCTACCTTGCGTCGCCAAGAGAGATAGAAAATCGTAGCGCAGATCACTGTCATGCTCAAGATGAAAATTCCTTCGGACCATGTCATGCTCAGAGTATATCTGAAAGGCTATAAAAACGCAAAAAAATGATCGATGGTTGGTCCGCCACGGCGGATGGGAACTTAGAATCTTGGAAAATTGGTGCCAAGATCCTGAAACAAGTTCAGGATGACTGAGAATTCACATCCCATATCCTATATTCCATATCTTCTCACTCATACCTCGAATACCTACCTCATGATAAAGAATCGAAATATCGCATGACTCGCGACGAGGATGAGTAGTCCGATGACGATATAGAGAATGATGCGTTTTGCTTTCTTGAGCTTCTCTTCATCTCCTCCTGAGATGAGGACGAGCCATCCGGCATAGATGATGAGGATCACGCAGATAATGGAGAGGAAGGTATTGAGATAGTTGATCAGAGTGGCAATGATCTGGATTCACCCTGAGTAATTCCGACCCGTGATCGCACAGCCACCGGTCCAGAGAAAGTCGGTTTCTTTGCAGTTAGGACTCCCGTATATAGCCGATACAAATGCTCGTGGCAACCGAATGAGAAGAAATCCGACAATGGCATAGATGACAATATTTTTTCCTTTTTTTGCCTTCTCTTCATCTCCTCAGCCACTCACGATGATGAAGAATGCGTAGATCATCATACCGAGAAATCCAAAACTCGCGAGGAGTTGCATGAGTCCCACGATGGGCGAGAAGATATTGACCCATATATGCCATCCGAGCATCGATCCGATCCCAGCATTCGTATCACGTATGAGGAGTACGTTCCATACAGAGAAGGCAGTCTGCATCACGAATATACCGATAGAGACCCATATGATACTCGATCGCCACTTCTTCACAGCTTCTTCATCTGATGATGAGAAGAGAAGTCTGATGATGGCAATGATGAGAAATATGACGGCAATCGCGATGAAGAAATTCTTGATATTGAAGGCGATCTGGACAAAGGTATTCATAATCCCAGGTGTACCTGTATTGCCCGGTGAGAAAAAGAATTCATGTATTGGAATGATGAATTCCTCGAGTACCGAATTGGTTCTACCACTCGTTCCGATGTCGGTATTGCGGACATTGATATCCTGGATTGCCCAAGTCGGTACTGATAAGAAGAGGGAGAAGAGTGCGATCAGAATGAGAGAGAGGAATTTCATAGGAGAGAATGAGAATGGCTCTACTATAGGGATTCCGCTCTGAAATGCAATCTCTCTCTGAATGTGCAATTGACAAAAATAATTCAATATGAAAAAAGAGTTGACAAAACAGAGAGAGAGTAGGATTCTCTGCATATGTATTTCCTAATTTCAAAGCCGATGCCAGCCAATAATTCGATTATTTGACACGAAATACATATCCACGCGAGTAAAGCACTAGGGCAACTTGTATATACAGAAAAATTAGAGAATGAATCTCAGGATCACTTACAACGTCTGATGGATATGATACCAAGAATAAATCATCAGATGCAAACAGATGATGGTAGCTTTGCGAGTCTTATAACCTCCTGTCGACTAGTTTCCTTCTTGCCACAATTGATGTGATTGGGGGTAGCCATTGCACGAATGCAATATGCCAACGAGAGTAATGAGGTAGTAAGGATACACAACGAGATATTTGCAAGATGCCAAATAATCCTTCAGAGATTAGAGAGCTGCTCTAAAAACGTACAACAGCATCTTGGCAATTAGCTCTCCTTTCCCTTCCTTTTTTCCTTCTCCCGCTCTTCCTTCATCTTCTCCTTGTGGGCTTCTTGTTCACGCTTGTATATCTTCTCATCGTCTGAGATCTTGCGAGCGTATTCGAATATTTTCTTTTCTACGAATTCTTTTTTCTTGGTGTACTTCTCACGTGAGACCTTCAATAGTACATCACGAGATTGTTGTGGTGGGACATCGAAGCGTTCTCTCAGTGGCGGATACGTCGTTGCCGAGAAGACGGGAGATGGCATCCCATCGATCAATAGCTTGGTATAGATATCATATTTCCCGAGATTGGTGAGATCTTGAGGGAGGATCACATCTTCCCCACCGAAGACATCGGCAAAGGTGACGGCATCATGGTATCCGACCTGGAAGGCGACAAGGGTTCCAACATTTCAGAAGACCGCACCCTGGACTGTCTCCGCCATCTGATCGACATACTGATTCGCCATCGTGAGTGAGAGTTTGTACTTGCGGGCTTCTGAGAGGATCGTGGCGAAGCTATCCGTTGCGAAGTTCTGGAATTCATCGACATAGAGCCCGAAGTCTCGGCGATCTGCTTCAGGCGTATCGGCTCGAGTCATCGCTTCTATCTGGAACTTCGTCACCATCATAGCTCCGAGAAGGGCACTCGCATCTTCGCCAATACGTCACTTCGAGAGATTCACGATGAAGATCTTGCCATTGTCCATGATCCAACGAAGCGAGAATGGATTTTTCGGTTGACCGAGGATATTTCGAAGAATTGGCGAGGAGAGAAATTGCCCGACCTTGTTCAGTATTGGATTGATCGCTTCACTCTGCATCGATGGGCTCATCTTCTCGAATTCTTGGGTCCAGAATTGGACCAATATCGGGTCGTCGATCTTTGCGACTATCTTCTTGCGGTATGCCTCATGTGTGAGCATCATCGGGATCGAGATCATCGTTGTATCAGGAATGAGGAGGAGCGTGAGGATCGTATTGCGGAGGATATATTCGAGACGAGGTCACCAACTCTCAGCGAACATTTTCTTGAATATCGAGACGAGTCCTCAGGCGACGATAGGTCGGAGTTCAGGTCGATCATTCTCGAGCATATTGAAGGCGATCGGATAGTCTTGATCACCAGGATCGAAGAGGACGATGTCATTGGTTCGAGATTTTGGGATGTTGGCGAGGATGGTCTCAGCGAGATCTCCATGTGGATCGATGACCGCAACACCACGACCACCCAGTATATCTGTATAGATCATATTCTCGAGAAGTGTGGACTTCCCCATACCAGTCTTCCCAATGATGTAGACATGACGAGCACGATCCACAGGCTTGATCCCGAAGCCCGTATTATTCCCACGGAAATTGGCAACACCGATGGGAGTATTAGGATTTTCTTCTTTTGGGAGTTCATTCGGTGGCTCGAACTTGCGAGTCGTCACCCAGTGGATACCAGGGGTCTTCACATAGATTGTTGGGAGATGGATGATCCCTGCGAGTTCGGTGGTATTGAGAATCTGTGTGAGTTTCGATGGTGTCGTGCGAATATGCGAATAGAGAGTGTCTCGATGCTTCTTCACGACGAAATGATTCCCCTTCGGATCAGCAAAGATATTCATAGAACTTCCGAGTTCCTTCAGTATGAGATCATCTTGTATCGGATCAGCAATATTCTTGAATATATGGATTCCAGTTCGAAATCCATAGGTATCAGTTTTGGACGAAGCATCTTTCTCGTGATTTTTCCCTTCATGTTGTGTCACATGTTTCGACTCTTCATCCTCTCATCGAGGCATGAGAAAACCGAATATCATCGAAACGAGCCGAAATGGGAAAAATATCCATGCGACATATTCCCAGACTGAGAGAAGGGGAAGCTTCAAAAATCCTGGAATATAGTGTGATGTGAGGAGTGATTTTTTGGATTCTGTTCTCCAGAAGGCATCTTTCACGGGCACAAAATCAATGATGAATCCTCCCGTCTCATTCTTCGCTATCTTCACGAGTGCACTCGTGAGGGAAGAGAGTGGATCGATAGATTCCTTCTCGGTACGATCCTTCAAGTTCACATAGAGCTTGATCGTATCGGCACCATGATGATGCAGATGGAGTGACCTCACACGAATAGGGAGCATTGGGTCTATAGACTTCCTACATTCGATGACTTCAATATCGGGATAGTGTGCATAGAGCTGTGAGATCAAGAAGGGTGCATAGATCGTAAGCGTCGAAAAATAGAACCGTATCTGCCCATTCTCACTGATCACTTGGAATCTGAAGGTTGCGAGTTCTGATGGTTTCCAGAATTGCCACCATGGTGCGTGGTGGGATACGCTATGGTGTAGAGTCGAGAGCATCTCACGTGCGACGAAGGCTCATTTCTCATTCGCTCGATCGACGGTGACTTCATACGTGATGGAAGAACTGTTCGGTTGCATGGTTCGCATAGTAGCAGAAAAGAGGAAAAAGTACAAGTTTCTTTCTCATTCATATTATGTATTTTTTCAAAAATTCTCCTTGTTCTTTATCCCCATTTCCCTATACTCTCATTCTATGTTTCTCGAACACATAACATCATCACCACTCACGATCCACGAAGATACGATCATATTCGACGACGGCATCTTTCCTGAACTCGAGATCACGGTACTCGAGTGAGTGAGACTCCAATACCTCATTGTTCCGAGTATATCTATGAATAATACTCGAGTATTTCGGTTGCAATCAGGGTCAACATTTATAGGGGCAGGGGTATACTATCATGCAGATATGGTTCAACAAATGACCGTTATAATCAATGGGAGAGATGTGAAGGCGAATCTCAATCTCCTCGCACTCATGCGGTCTCACTCGAAGATCTCCGTCGATGGGATCGGACGCGTGGAGAAGTGATCCGAGCGGATAGAGCTCCGTGTCGATCAGACCAATATCCTCCTTGGGACAGATCTCTCCATCCGTGGTCGACCCGTCCTCGAGATCGAGACGGATAGTATCGAGTGAGGACATAGCAATCGTACGCATCGTATATCGGGAGAGTCACTATTCTACCTCCAGTCACACGGTATCGATGCCTCAACCGGGGAAGGGATGCTCCTCTCGGCTGAGATCATGCGACATGTGGGAGTGATCGGGGAGAGTGGGGAGGAGATCTGAGAGCGAGTGAAGGAAGAAGTCGTGAATATAGAGACTCAAAAATAGAAAAGAGCAGATTCTTTTGACAGAGAGAG
>JAYTYQ010000165.1:0-1729 GCA_043742285.1 Candidatus Altimarinota bacterium | reverse complement strand
AGGAGCTATATCGCTATCTCAGCTAAATATCATCGCTTTATCATAGAGATCGAGTATGCCTCATTCGAATATCGCGAGAGAAAGATTCACATCAGTTTGTTTTTCTTCATAGGTACCATAGGAGAATTTTCTTGGACTCACTACAGCATTTTTCGGTGATATCACCGGCATTTTATCAGCATTGAATTTCTTTTCTACAGAAGTATAGTTTCATGAGATGATTCTAAGTCCGAGTCATTTTTTGAGAATATCTACATAGTTATTGTGTCGGATGATCCTCTCAGGATCCCATCTCGGAGGCGCTGTGAAGAAAAGTATATCCACGAGCTCATCTCATATATCGAGATACTGTATGACGAATTTTCGATAATCGAGCCACTTGTATTTCTTAGGAAGGTTATTGGCTATGGCATGATAGACATTGAATCCGTCGATATAGGCGATGACACGTTTTTTAGGAGACATGGTTTTAGTGATTATTTTTAGTTTTTACTCCGATGAATATCGCTGTTCCCTGCTGGATATCGAAGACATTTTCATCCTTGGATCCATCTGGTGCAGTTTCTTTTTGCTTCGAATTGCCATGAAGATCGATGATATATATGTGATCGAATGTCTGTTCGAGATGCCAACGCATCCCACGGAATGTCGGATTATCGAGGTATCCATGATTCGTGATGAAGGCAAGTATACCTTCTCAGTTCTTCTCGATGAGTGACTCTCCGAGTCGGAAGAATTTCACATAGTCATCTTGGAGCCAGTGCTTCTTCTCTCCGAAGTGGACTCAGTCGATGTACTTGTAGTCTTCGATTTTTCTCGTAATCCACTCTCATATATTCGTCGATATCCCTGAGTATGGAGGATTCCCGACGACGATCATCACGGGCTTCTCTCGCTTCACCTCATCAGCGAGTCTGGCCTCATCCGTGATCGATTCGAGAAGTCCGAAGAGAGTTCATTGGTCTTCTTTTTCTCATTTCGCTTCTTCCAGAGAGTTCGTGAGGTAGATCTGGAGACGTTTCTCAATATCCGTCACTCACGTCTCTGCGAGTGTGAGTCCGAGCTTCAGATGGGCGATCGTATAGCTCGCCATCATGAGCTCGAATCCGTGAAGTCGAGGGAGTAGGTCTTGATTCACATAGCTCGACCACATTCCCGCCTGTCCGTTCATCTTCGAGTGAATATGGCGGACGATCTCATCGAGAAATGTCCCTGTTCCCGTCGCAGGATCAAGGATCTGGACACGATGAGTCTCGATGATTTCAGTCTTTCTTCCTCATTTTCTATCGTATTTCTGGAGTTCTCGTTCGACCTGAACCTTGCTGGTATCAGCGAGTCACTTCGGAAGTCCGAAATGACTCTTCAGAACATCATCGACCGCTCGTATCATGAACTTCACGACCGGAGCAGGAGTATAGAATACTCATCTCGTCATACGAAGTTCGCTATCATACTCGCTGAGGAAGTCCTCATAGAAGTGGATGACAGGATCATGTGTCTCCTTCTGATAGGCTCAGTGCATGAGCTTCTTCACATCTGCATGAGCGAACACTTCACAGAGCTCATCGACGATATATTCAAGACGTTTTTCATATCCTTCTCCTGCGATATGATCGAAAAATCGACGAAGGAGAGGATTGGATTTTGGAACCAGGTCACGAGCCTCAGAGCGAGAGAAGTCATCGGGAGTCTTGTCGTGATAGCGAGCGACAAAGAGTCCATAGACGAG
>JAYTYQ010000164.1:0-1204 GCA_043742285.1 Candidatus Altimarinota bacterium | reverse complement strand
AAATCCCTCGGGCAAAACTTCCTCATCGATGAAGAAGCACTCTCAGATATTGCCAGTTCTGTCGATATGACTGGGAAGCATATCATCGAAGTCGGTCCTGGATATGGGGCACTCACAGAATATATCCTCTCACATCATCCACAGACCCTCGATCTCGTCGAACTCGATAGAGATATGATCAAGATTCTCGATGTGCGGTTCATGAGAGATGAGAAAACACCTGAGATTATCGAGAATGAAGCCGCTACAGGGAAGATCACACCTATCACAATCCATCATGAAGATGTACTCAAGTTCACTCCCCAATATGATATCTACTCTGTGATTGCCAATATTCCCTACTATATCACGAGTCCGATACTCTTTCACTTCTTGTATCCAACAGTCCATCGATGAAAAGAGTGAAATGAAGATGTCAGATACAGAAGCCCCGAAGAGATGACCATTATGATGCAAGAGGAAGTCGGAGAGAAGATCCTCGCTGGACGTGCCAGAAAACCGCATCACTCCTATCTCTCGCTCGCTATGGAACTCGCATGCAAGGATATAGAGATCGTGCGCTATGTCGGACGAGAAGCATTCGATCCCGCGCCCAATATTGACTCGATTGTACTGAAGTTCACCGTCAAGCAGGATCGCAATCGTGAAATGGAAGAGATGCTCCTCACACTCTGGAGACTCGCCTTCACTCATCCTCGCAAGACTCTCCTATCCAATCTGAGAGGATCACACTATGATCTCGAGCAAGTGAGAAAGTGGCTCGCAGAATGCGGATATGATGACAAGATACGGGCGGAAGCGGTGGGCATGGAAGAGTGGAAATGACTAATTGATAGATAATTATATGAGTAAATTTTGCTACAACTGCTGAAATAAGGCGAACACTAAAGATCATTGTCCTCCTAGATTTATTTATAAAGATCCATTACCAAAAAATATAAAAACCGTTCCTTCATGTCAATCCTGCAATAATGGTGTGTCAAAGGATGAATCAATATTCTTTTGATATTTATGCGCAATGATGTGACCTAAAAATTATTTATACTATTCGAAAAGAGCCCTCAAATCTAATAAAAAATTGAGAAATGAAATATTTTGAAAAATATTAAATGGGTTTGGACTTGACGCAACTCCCTAGTTTCCGTATCATAGTCGCATGAACTATCCAAAGAATATGTTAGAATTCATAGATTCATTTCATACT
>JAYTYQ010000163.1:0-3040 GCA_043742285.1 Candidatus Altimarinota bacterium | reverse complement strand
CTGACCGAGAAGTATAGAAAACCCGTCATTGCAAGTATTGTTGGAATGAAGCCTGAAGACTTCCCGACGATTGTCGAGGCGTTCGAACGCGAAGGGAAGGCAAGCGCACTAGAGATCAATCTCTCTTGTCCGAATGTCGTCGGAAAAGCTCAGATTGCCTATGACTTCTCAGACTCACGGGAAATACTCGAAAAAGTCTGCAAATACAAAAAAAATACCGCATTCGGGATCAAGCTTCCACCATACTTCGACTTTGCTCACTACGAGGCCATGGCTGCTGTACTTCGTGACTTCCCGATAGACTTCATCACGTGTGTGAACTCAGTCGGGAATACTCTCGTTCTCGATCCCGTCACTCATCGACCTGTCATCAAGCCAAAAGGAGGATTTGGATGACTCGGATGAGCTATGATTAAGCCTATTGCTCTCGCGAATGCTCGGAAGTTCTATGAGCTCCTCGGTGATAGTATCCAGATCGTCGGATGTGGCGGAATTGTTACCTGAGTTGACGCGTATGAATACTCACTCTGTGGTGCGAGTGCTATACAGATCTGAACAGAATATGACCGAGAAGGGAATAGCGTCTTCGGAAGGGTAAAGAGGGAAGCGAACGAATATGCAAGATCTCAAGAATGGAGGAACATAGAGGATGCAAAGGGGAAACTTGAGGTATTGTAAAAAATTGTGTTTCTCGAAAGAAGCTCTATAATCAAAATATGAAAAAACCAAGCTCACCCACAAAAGATCTCACGAGAAAAGAGGCAGGTATATATCTCGATAAACTCGTCGACTACTATACCGAAGAGCTCTCTGAAGATATCCAATCATATAACCGTCGCCAAGAAAAATATGAGAGTACTATTTTCGCCTAAATCTCTCGATGCTGTCGACCTCTATATCGCTCGTTATAAGCGATATTTTTTGGATCTCTACTCTGATACAGGGCTCTGAGAAAGTGAGAAAATCATCAAAGAAAACTATAGTAAAGAAGCTCGTCTCCGTCATGACGAGATCCTTACGTTGATAGAGAAACATCTTTCCCCTGAATTTGTACATGGAAGAGCTCTTGTAAACTCACTCCTTTTTCCATGGCGATCGAAAATTATACTACTCACCTGGGAAGATATCGGCGAAGTACGGAGAGTCACGGATATCGAAATCCGTTAATTCTTCTAAAAGAAATACTTGAAATAAAATGTAAAGTCCGTATTATTTATTTTTTCACTTCTACATTTCTATGAATCTCTCTCTCTCTTAACTCTCCACGTATGCCAGTTCTAAATATTGCTTTTGATGGAAAAACGGCACAGGAGCTCATCACGTTTATCATGGCTCGAGTGCAAGATGTCGGAATCGAAGTCTTCAATACTGGTAAAATCAATATCAAAGTCAATGATCTCCTCGAAGAAATAGGAATAACATGACTCAAAGATCTTCAGTCTGAAATAAAGAGTCAGTCAAATATAAATATCACTTGGATGATCGATAGGAAGTGGTATGATATCCCGAATACCGTCGCGAACTATGTGAAGAGGCTCGACGGGCTCAATGTCGCCTACTATACCGTCCACGCAAGTGGTGGGACTGAGATGATACGAGCTGCGAAAGTTGCAGCACCAGAGACAAAACTCCTTGCTATCACGATCCTCACCTCGATGAAGGATGATGAAGTGAATGCTATCTACGATGCGAACCGTGCTGATAGCATTCTCCGTCTCGCAAAAGCTGCACTCTCAGCTGGAGCGGATGGGCTCGTGTGTAGTCCTGCAGACACTCCGATGCTGAGACAGGTATTTGGTGAGAAGTACTGAGATTTCCTTCTCGTGACGCCGAATATTACGAGAGAATGAGTCAAGAGAACTGATGACCAGAATCCAGCACTTACCAATACTCCAAGATGAGCCATTGAGAGTGGTGCCTCAGATATCGTCGTCGGTCGACCGATCCTCACCGCTGAGAATCCAGGAGAAGTGATCACAGAAATACTCGAGCAGATGAGCTGAGTCTCACTCCCCCTTGAGAAAGGGGGCAGGGGGGATTTTGCTCCATGATTATTTGGGGAGCAGGCTGCTTCGCG
The DNA here is from genome assembly GCA_043742285.1 of Candidatus Altimarinota bacterium. GTDB lineage: Bacteria > Patescibacteriota > Gracilibacteria > BD1-5 > UBA2023 > STC-74. The sequence continues at coordinate 963 of JAYTYQ010000163.1, read as the reverse complement.
ATGACAAAAACAGGATTTCTCCTTCGAAAAGATTCTTCATACAGGAGATTGGGAATCTCTTCTGAAATACATCGGTGCCATCTATGTACGACCAGAAAATGGTAAGTTTGTACGCTATACGAGTGGACTCATCGCTGACGCCTATACGAATAATGGCGTCTCTGAGAGGGATTATCGAGTGCTTGATAGAGCCAGTAGAGATATCGTAAATCAGATGAACACTCACCATATCCAGTCTGATATCGTCATGGGTGCACAGATGTGATCTGTCCGCATGTCCCTCTCACTCGCGAAAGCTCTGAATATCTGAGAGAGTATCTATACAGAAAAGGATGGTGATGCCATGAAACTCAAGCGACACGATCTCGGGGATAGAGGATTTACTTGAAAAAAAGTAGTTCTCTCAGAAGATGTCATCACAAAGTGATCAACGATCGCAAAAATGATCGAAATCGTGAAGAACGGTGGTGGAGAAGTCGTCGCTGTCACCTGTATTGTGAATCGAAGCGGGAAGGATAATTTTGAGGGAATACCACTCTTTCATTGCTATACTCCTGCACCATTCCAGATGTGGTGGGATGAGACTACACTCGAAAAAACTCGAGCCAATGAACAAGCAACAGGGAAGTCACAAGAGGAAATAGCAGCTCTTCTCAGCGAACTGCAATCGAAATACCCAAGACTCCCTACTGATGCACAGATATCCGAAAAACCAAAAAATGAATGGCAGAAATTGGTTATGAGTATGCGAAAATAGTTCATTCAATACATAATTTTCTCATGTACCCCATCCCCCCTTCTGAACATCTCGTCGAGAATAGAGTATGTAAGAAATGCTCTACTATTTTTCCAATCACAGGTACAGACATGGAGTTCTACTCGAAAGTAAGTCCAGTGTTTCCATACCCCTCCCAGCCTCCCCTAAAAGGGGAGGAATCTCTCCCCCTCATAGGGGGAGTAGGA
>JAYTYQ010000162.1:0-2561 GCA_043742285.1 Candidatus Altimarinota bacterium | reverse complement strand
CCTCGTGTGATTTTTTGCCCTGGGAGGAGTTCTATATTTGTCTCATCGACTCTGAGATAGTTCTCGCTCCATCCAGAAAATTGTCATTCACTCGATATTTTTTCGATAAGAACTCTCACGGTTTTTCCGATATTTTTCTTTGCAAACTCCTCGAATACTGTTTCTCATGTTTTGAGGAGTTTTTTGAGTCGTGATTGAGCGATATGATTCGGGATCTGATCAGGGTATGAACCAGCAGGAACACTATAGTGGTCAAGGTGACCCGAGAAGGGAAATGCATGGAGTTGTGTAATCTCGAATTCACGGACGAGATTCTCTGTATCTGCAAAGTCTTTATCGGTTTCACCTGGGAATCCGACGATGAGATCGGCACCGATATTGAGTAGGATGCTATCTTCACGTTCTAGTCTTCTGAGTTTTCCGAGTACTTCTCTCACTCGATGACCGTCGTAGTGGCGATTCATTGCTTTCAGTATTTTCGTGGATCCTGATTGGATCGAGAGATGGACATATCCATTGATCCTCGTATGGGAGAAAAGCGCTATGAGTCTGTCTGACAAAAATTCGACACCGAGTGATGATATCCTGAGGCGTTCGAGTGAGGTTTTTTCGAGAATTATTTCGACAAGTTCGACGAATCGAGATTCTTCGAAGAGATTCGAGCTTGGAGCTCACCATGCTCCAAGATTGATCCCTGTGAAGACGACTTCTTTGCCACCTCCTTCGACAAAAGTATTGATCTCTTCGAGAAGTTCTTCCATCGGTCGCCACTTATGCCTTCCACGAGCCTGGACCGTGAGGCAGAAAGTACAGAAATTGTCACATCCAGTCTGGATGACCATATATTTTCTCGTGAAGAGTTCTTTGCCTGCGATTTTCCTGAGAGACCGAATTCTGTCTTTTAGTCATTGCGAGGTACGAAGCAATCCAGGATTCTGGATCGTTCCGTTTCATTTGATATGGTCTCATTGTAGTCATGGAGACGCTATTCCAAATTCTCACCACTCATCAGGATCCTCAGGGAGGATTTCTATCTGTTCTCGATAGCATGAGAGCTCACTATATACCTCGAAAAATCGAGGATCGACGACACCATCGCGGATATTTCCGCATCATGAGAGATAGAGCTTCTCATTTCGCTGAAGTTCTGGGAGTTTTCTCTTGGCATGTTTGACCCATTTTGCCTTTGCCTTGTCGGTGACCACACATGATGCAATGAAATACCCACTCTTATCAGCCAAGTGAGGATGGACGAGCCATTTTTCCGCGAAGTATTTGTTCGTCTTACAACCGAATACTTTATATTGCATGAGCGAAATGTATCTATTTCTTTCGAAAATACAAAATAATCTGCTAGACTTGAATTTCTCTTCGGAAAACATAGACTTCTGCTACAATCAGTAGCCTTTTCTGTAACTGTCACATCAATTCATGTATTTCTTCTCCCTTATTGTGGCGAGTGTGCCACTTTTTTTCTCTCACCTGATCCCAGGACTTGCGGAATATATCGCTCCGAATGGGTCGTTCGAACGCGTGAAGATCTATCTCTTTCTTGTCCTCCTCGTATTCGCCCTTATCGAGCTTATTAACTTCCATACGAAGCGACTGGAGAAATATAATATGAGACAATATTGGATATTTCTACTTGTCCTCATTTTTCCACTCTTCATTCATATTGTCTCAACCCATTGACTGGATCCCATATTTTTCTGGGGTTCCTCTGAGAAGCACCATGGGTATTTCTTCTATGTATGAATTCTTATCTTTGCGGGAATCGCATCATTGTTGACCAAAAAAGAATTCGAAAGAGCCATTTTTTTCTCATTGGGTTCTGCATTTCTCGTCGCCATCTTCGCCATCATCGAATACTTCGGAATCTCACTCTTTTTTCCGAGTACTAGCACAGTCTCGTGGGAACTCGGTCGGACGATCTCGACGCTCGGGAATCCGAACTATGTCGCTGGGTACCTACTCTTGCATTTCCCCCTGGTGCAGAGAATCAGAAAGCCCGAACGATATATCGTTCTTATCGTGCTCCTTCTCGGAATCATCACGACAGGAAGTGTCATTGGTATCACATTTTTGGCAGGATATTGCCTCTATACCCTTCTCAGAAAGATTCCATATGGCATGCAGATATGGCTCGCTATTGTTGTAGTCGGCATCATAGGTATTCTCACGCTCGTTCCTCATGACAAGCTCCTCTCTCTCGAGAGTCGATGAGTTCTCATGATCGAGACACTTAAGCTTTCCACAGAGCATATTTCTTGATTCCTCTTTGGGAATGGTCCAGATAGTCTGATTCTTGCGTATTCTCATGGACGAAGTGAGAAGATAGAATCCTATTTTCCTGATGCGATGTCGATCGACTCGGCACACAATATTATCATCGATATTCTCTATAGTTATGGATTGATATTTCTCATTCTTCTCGTATTTCTGATCATCCGACAGTGGCGATATATCGAATCTATGGCGAGACTATCACTCATTCTCTCGATCCTCTTCTTCTCACTCAATGTCATCGTCCTTCCACCTCTCCTCATCATGATTCTCCTCAT
>JAYTYQ010000161.1:0-3214 GCA_043742285.1 Candidatus Altimarinota bacterium | reverse complement strand
CAGAATCCGAAGTCGAACCTCTTATGGGGAGGGATAAAAATTGTAAGAGTTGTTTCCTCCATATTTGTCATTCTGTAAGAATCCTTGTTCCATGAATTCGAAGAATCTACTTCTCTTCAATATTATAGACATAGTGTGCATCCTTTTTTTGGAGGGTATCTTCGTGTATTCTTATGCTTGCTATTTTAGCAATTCCCAGAATTCGCAACAGAATATGAATTCATGGTATATATGCGCTAAGATCAGAAGAAGCATAGACAAGTATATGGATTATCGGGAAGAGAAAAAAGGGGAGATATGGACTCGAACTTCAGTCAAAATACATGATACTACTCATGATGAGAGTGATGAAGATACCTGAGAAAATAAGGTTACGATATTCTCTATATTTTGCAATCCAGAGTGATGGGAGTGAGAAGAGATTCCATACAGGAATAGCGATCAATGCTGCAGGCATGAAGTAGGGAATTGTGGGTGGGATTTTGATTCAGCGTAGAGCGATCTCTCGTATATAGAGAGTATGATAATCTTCTCGAAGAGTGCCTCCGAATGCAATCCTCATGAATTCTTTTATACTCAAAATGCTCGCAAAAATATGTGCCTCACATTCTTCATAAGAGGGTATCCTCTCGATCATGGAGGCCATAATGAACTCTCCACGCAAAAATATATTCACAGACATTACGACAAATATCAGTACCGAGAGGATACCGATGATGGTGACGAAGATCCCTCATTCACTCGAGAACACCGAAGATATCAGTACTGCAAAAAAAAGAAGAGAGCCGAGACTACGACCACGGAATGTGAGGGGATGCTCGTATTTCTGTGCAACATAGATACCCAGGAGAGGGATCATACTGGCGACGATTCGTACTTTGTCATCGTCATTTTCTACATGGATTCCTGCTGTATCATTCGAGAAGAGATGATTGATAGAGATACTTCTGGAGTACTCGGCTGAGAGTCCATGATATGCCTGATAGGCGCCACGCAGGAGCATGAGGATAGTGGTACTCGAGAGGAGAGCGAGGAGAATGCTCTGGAGAGAGAATCCGAGGATCATGAAGCCGAGTAGTCAACGCAGAACGAAGGCATAGAGCAGATAGATCATGAGTGATATTCCAATAATAATGCTCGATCGGATCGCATGACTACGAACGAATGGATCACGAAGAGGCGTTCCACTCTTTGCGAGGAGAAACAGTGGTCCGAGAAAAAAATAACTGATGGTAGCATTGATGCGGGCTTGCTCATTCATAAATAGGGGAGAATTATCCTCAGTATAACAGAATGCACAGAAATCTCCAAAAAAATGATTACTTCAATATCTTTCTCATCATGAAGAATCCCCCGAGGTATATGATAGAGAAGGTTCATCCAATCATGATCAGTCGCTCGATACTTGTAGCGAGACTCAAAATATCAATAGAAGGGAAGAGCATTCACACGGTATATCCTCCGAGTCAGGCAATAAGTCCGAGCATGAGAATTCTGAGACTTTTATGGAGAATGACTTTGAATACGAGATCATCTCGTACCAGATACCAAGTTGCTATGACGAGGAGAATCTGTGAGATGAGGGTCACAATAGCGGATCCCATGAAGGAATAGTGAGGGATCACGAGAATATTTCCTACTACATTGAAGAGCGCGATGCCAGCATTCACAATCATCATCGAGCGTTGTCTGCTATGAGCGATGAGGATATAAGTGGCGAGGGATGAGATGAAATAGAAGAGAAATATCCAGACAACGATCGCCATAGCGTCAATACTGGTATAACCATGAATCATCGTCGTCACGAATGAGGGAGTCGAGATGATTCGAGTGACAAGATCGCGGGTGAGATAGAGAAATCCTGAGATTCCAATACCAAAGAAAAGAAGAAGAGTAAAAGCCTGATTGATGAGGGTTTTGGAAGTTTGGTGTTTGGTGTTTGGTGTTGGAATATGGTCATCCAGAATGGCTAACCCCAGATCCTTACTCACAAGAGGCATACTATTTATCACTTCGTCCAGATTCGATCCAGAGAGAAGCTTGGGAGTATCAGAGATTCCTTCAATTTTTTTTCTTTCCCTCTTGAATGTCTCTGTGAGGATAGGAAGGAGCGAATTGAGAAATACCGTTCCATACATCATTCCCACTTCGACAATCTTCATCGGCAGGGCATAGAGAGCGATCACACTGTCCGCGATCCCTCGCGGCTCCATGATCGAGAGGAGGATAGTATCTACCTTGAAAAATATCACATTCAGGAAAAGGGCTAATCCATAGGGAAGTGAGATACCAAGAATATGCCTGATATAGTCTATATCCCATCAGAACTTCACCGTATGCCATCTATTCGCATACCACCATGTGAGTATTGTCATGACAAGATTCCCTGCGAGTCCTGCGATCATGACGAGGGTGAATCTATCTATATGCGTCATTCACCATGCGAGACTCGCAAAGAGTATGATCATGCCGAGTGTGAGGATCTTCCCGAGAGTATTCGCGATGATACTGAACTCCGTCTTCAATATCGACTGGAGATAGCTCATGAGGGAGCTATTGATGAGACCGAGGAGAGTAAATATTGATGCTATCGCAATCCCAATGAGTCACTCTTTCGAATTGTATCCGTCGAGAAAATATCCAATACTCAGTGAAAGGAGGAGTATGATGAGCCCAGAAAGCGTTCGAAGCGTGAGGACATTGGAGCTGATTTTCTCGACCATTTTCGGATCATCCTTGTGCTCCGAGAGTTCACGCACTGTTATCGTATAGAGTCCGAGATCAGCGATCACAGCGAAGATCGAGAGGAAATTGTAGATCATCGAATAGAGTCCATATCCAGCAATATCGAGATAGCTCGTGAGTATCTTGATCATGAAGATCGAGATCAACGCTGTGAGTATTTTTCACCCAATTTGAGCAATGGTATTGGTGTAGATTTTTCGAGTGGGCATGCAGGGAGTATAGAGGAAAGTAGAGCAGAGTCAAAATCACTCGAAATATTCTTGAGGTTACTATTTACCCAACAAACTCCCGCTCATAACACTCCTCACAATACACCGTCTCTGTTCTCTCTGGTGCATATGTCGTGATCATCTTCTTTCTGAGTTTTCCTGTACCTTGTCATGCCGAACTTGTTTCGGCATCTTGTCGGTTCCTGATCGAAGATCCTGAATCACGTTCAGGATGACCATGAATTCAATAATACTCTGCA
>JAYTYQ010000160.1:0-12019 GCA_043742285.1 Candidatus Altimarinota bacterium | reverse complement strand
GTGAGTGATGACATTATCGATAAAATGTACTAAAATGAGGAACGAGTGCGCTTTTGATTGCTTGGACGAATGCTTCACTTCTCGGTATAGTCCCGTCAGAGAAAAGCCCGAAAGATCACTCGGCATCACCTACAGACCTTTCACCAAATATATCTTCTACTACTTGTTCGAGATCTCTTCCTTGGCCATCGAAAAGCCCATCTACTATTTTTTTTGGTACTTCGAGATGACACGAATACCCATAATACCCCTTCCCTTCGCTGTTCTCGATATAGACAATACCGACGAGCCAATACTCTTCACCTTCATAGTCTTGGTATACTCATCCTTCCATCCCGACATAGTAATCAGCATCCGGAATTTCGCGACGAGTGAACACAGCGCGATTCTTCGCTCCTGTTCGAAGCTCTTCGAGAGTCGTCGGCATATCTGGAACTCATGATGGCACTCGATAATTCGAGAAAGTGGCATGACTTGTATATGGTGAGGTCGCAAGTACATGTTGCATTGCTCCTGATTTTGGCTTATTGGTAGTACCGATAGCGAAGTGCATAGAGAAGAGTATAAGCTGATTGACTGAGATTGTAATATTCTCTTGCGAAAAATAAATCCTCACGAGAGAGAATTATGTTTTCAAGAGATTATTATTGTATGATAGGAAGTATATCCTCGAGTGCTACAGCGGATATCGAGTTTTTCGGTGAACCATCGATAAGCTTATCCGAATACACCAGATAGATAAGACTATTGGAACTCTTATCATAGAATCTGACGATGCGGAGTCTCTTGAAGAAGATACTCGATCGCTCATTCCAAATTTCCTCCGAACTCTTGATTGCTTCACGGAAGCTGATCTTTCCTGTCTGACGGCACGCGACGGACGCATCACTGGTATTCTCGGCAAGTCCGAGTCATCAGATGATCCCCCCTGTTTTCGCTCGACTATAGAAACAAGTGATGCCAGCGATCTTCGGATCCGGGACTCCACCGACTTCGATCTTGTGATCAGGTCCTATGAGCTGAAATGCGGTATCGACACTCCCAATAGTATAGGGATCATGTATCTTCGCTTCCCCACTCGTGGATACAGCCGGAGATATCGGTAGTATCTCACTCGAGCAACTTCAGAGAATGAGACACACGGTCATCAGAATGATTCGTATCATAGAATAAAATATAGAAAAGTATACTCGAACGAGCATACTAATAACTTCAAAGAATGCAATTATTTTGTCATTTCTGAACTCATATGCTATTATCAGTATTAATATTTACCGAGAATATGCCTATAGAAATACAAAAACAGCTCTCAGATCGCTTTGATCTTCTCATACAAGAGGTCATACAGAATGGTATCACGGATCTCCATATTTCAAGTGATGAGTACCCCTATGTCAGAACACCGAGTCGAGAAGTCGATCCTGTCATACAGTTCGGGAAGATTGCCCATAGTGAAGTGCTCCAGATCATCGAATATATGGATCCGAGTATCACTGAGGATATGATCAAGAACAAGAAAGAGGGGGTGAATTTTATCTATGACTTGAATGGCAATCGATTCCGTGCGAATGTCTCCAAAAATACGAATGGTATCGCAGTGGCGCTCAGAACTATCAAAAAAACGCTCCCAACTGCTGAATCAGTATGACTCGATGAGAAAATCCTGAGACTCCTCAATAATGATCGAGGACTGATCCTCGTCACGGGTGGAACGGGAAGTGGTAAGACGACGAGTGTCATTGCGATGATCGACTACCTCAATCATACCGCCCACAAGCATATCATCACGGTCGAAGATCCTGTCGAATACGTACTCAAGAATGAGAAGTGCCTCATCCATCAGAAACAAGTCGGGAAAGATGTCGCATCATTCGATCAGGCGATCCGTGATGCCATGCGAGAAGATCCCGATGTCATCATGGTGGGTGAGATGCGAGATCAGGAGACGATCTCAGCAGTTCTCACGCTTGCTGAGACGGGACACCTCGTGATATCGACACTTCATACCAATGATGTGATCCAGACTTTTGATCGACTGATCTATGCTTTTCCAGGAAATATGCAGTCCCAAGTCCGCATCCAGCTCGCACTTGTGATCACAGCAATCATCGGGCAGATTATCCTCCCACACAAGAATGGTACCGGGAATGTTGTCGCTCGTGAGATATTCATGAATACGGATGCCTCTCGCAATATCATCATGGAGTGAAATATTTCTCACCTTTATTCGGTCATCGAGACTGGAAAACAAGATGGTCAAGTGATGATGCAAGATGCTATCAACCACCTCCATAGACAATGACTCATCACCAATCAAACACTTCTTCAACATATCAAGAATCCAATGATTCTGCGTGATTATGTTGACAAAATGAATAATATAGTGAACTCAGTTGAATAGCACCAAAATAGTTCCTGTCATGCTGAACTTGTTTCAGCATCTAGATACCAAGATTTCGTGACAAGCACGGAATAACAATCAAGTTAAAATACTATAATATCCCTCTTGCGACATAGGAGAATCTAGCAAAAAGATCCATAACTGGATTTTTCCAGGTATCAGTTGGTTTATGGAGTTATCTCCTCTTCCAATATTCGATCGTAAATCCTATTCTTGGATCTGTTCTTTCGAGCGTGAAGTCAGATTCGAATTCTGGGAAAAATGCATCGGCTCATTCGATGATCACATCTATACGAGAGAGGATCACTTCATCTATCAATTCGAGATCCAAAAATAGGGCATATATCTCAGATCCTCCGCAGATATATCACTTCTCTATTCATTTTTGGGAGAGATAGAATTCGAGTTCTTTGATGGAGTGTACGATAGTGATGCCTTCTCAAGAATAATCTCCTCGTGTGAGTACTATATTCTCTCGTCCAGGAAGCGGACGACCGACCGATTCATAGGTCTTGCGTCCCATGATAATAGGATGACCGAGGCTTGTTGCCTTGAAATGTTTGAAATCCTCGGGAATATACCAGGGGATCTTCCCTTCTTTTCCAATAGCTCGATTCTCGGATATGGCAGCAATGGCAATATATCGTGGGCATCTTTTCTTCCGCTCTCATAGGATATATGATTGCATCACTTCTTGATCCTGCTGGATCTGAGACTTGAGTGCTTCGAGTCCTGAGAATTTCTGATTGTCTCGGATCTTGAATAGAGGAGAGACTGAGATCATCTCACCATAAATATCCGCATCGAAGTCGAAAAAATGTGCCTCAAAGAGTTCCTGATCCTGGAGAAATACGCCAATACCATAATACGTTTCTCATCGAATAATTCCTGAGAGTCCATATGTTCATGCAGAAAGATCTGTACAATGACACGGCAGGGCAATATTGGCAGTCGGGAAACCGATCGTACGACCGATTTTTTTTCATTCGATGACAATACCAGAGATCATGATAATTCACAATTAATAATTCACAATGACATAACTCAGACTCAGGGTGAATGTTCAGGAAAATAGAACGATAAACGAGAGACACATACCACATGATTCTTCAGTATGAGAGACAACTAAATCTTCCCGATTTCTGCGAGGAGATTGAGGCCTGCAATAGCAAAATTATTGCCAATACGAGATTCTACTTGATCTTCGGTATTGCAGGTCAGGACTCAGAAGATCACAGGAACATCATACATGATATTGAGATCCATGATCCCACTCGACGCTTCTGTACAGACATAATCGAAGTGAGGAGTATCTCATCGGATCACTACCCCGATAGTGATGATCAGATCATACGTATCTGTCTCGATGAGTCGTTTCGCAAAACCTGGAAGCTCGAAGGCTCATGGCACAGTGAATGTATCGATATTGATGAATCCTTCTTTTTCGAGAAATTCTCGATTCATTCGTTCGATTCGTGAGGTATAGTCTGCGTTGAATTCTGCGACAACGAATCAAATACGGAGTTCTCGGTCAAGTTTTTCGATGTTTCTGAGACCAGATTTGTAGTCGGACATAAGTATAATTGTTAATTGTTAATTGTTAATTTTTGTATGTATTTTCCGATCATATCGAATTCGAGATTCACTGTATCTCATATTTTTGATGTTCAGAGATTGGTCCAATCCTGAGTGAGCGGGATGATTGAGACTGTGAGTATTCCATCTCATGCATCTACAATCGTGAGGCTCGTTCCATTGATCGTGATACTTCCCTTCTCGATGATGAGCGGATTGAATACGGGATCGAACTGTACGCTGTAGATCAGAGATCCATCAGATTGTTTTTCGAGTGTTTGGACATGACCGATGGTATCGATATGTCCTGATACCATATGTCCATCAAGACGATCTCAGAGCTTCAGACATCGCTCGACATTGAATGTATCGCCGATTTTTTTGGTTCAGATATTCGTCACACGAAGACTCTCTTGCATCACGAAGAATTCATAATAGCTATCCGTCACATTCGTGATGGTCATACAAGCGCCATCATGAGCAATGCTCTGACCAGTATGAAGCGAATCAATTACTCAATCGGATTTTGAGAAAGTATTCTCCACTCGAAAGAGACCATTCTCAATATGCATGATTTTTGCTTGCTGTTCAATAATTCCTGAGAACATGATTTACTTTCTAAAGTGATAGTGAGCAATGTAGAGATTTCTGATATTTTTGCAATTTATTTTTTTGTTTCAGTCCAAAATGCGAGGATCAAGAGTATACCAAATATTCCTGCAGAGATCAGGAATGGGAGACCACTCCCAGGAGTTATATATGCCATTCCAGCGATGATCGGTCCGAAGATTTGTCCAATACTCTGGATCGAGGTATTGTATCCCATGACTTTTCCGACTTCTTTGCCAGCATTTTGAGCGATCAGAGAACTCACTGATGGCTGGAATGATCCCATCCCTATCGGCATCAGTGCAATCCAGAAGAAGAGAAGGTATTGATTCTGATTGAGCGAGAATCCAACAAATCCAATGAGAAGTACGAGAAATGCAAGTCGAATCATCTTGAGTTCATCGAGATGTTTACGAATGTATTTCACGAGCCATCATTGGTATACAATCGAGATGAGTCATACCATAGCCATCGTGAGCCCTATCTTGGTTGCATCGAAGTGGAATCGATCTGCATAGAATTGTGTCGACATCGATTGTACAGCGGCGAATCCGAGAGTCGCTCAGAAGGAGAGGATCAAGAGAACGATCACGGTATGAGAAAAATGGAAATCTGTGAGTTGTACCCTGATAGTCTCTGCATGCTTTTTCGGTTCTTCGAGGAAGAAATAGATCGAGAAGACATTGACGGCAATCACTATGAGACAGAGAATGATAATCGCGGGAATACTTGTGACAGTTGAGAGGAGTCATCCGATCGCTGGTCCGATGAGAAATGCAGTACCGAAAGCGGCTCCCATCAGTCCCATATTTCGAGTTTTCTCAGCGGGGCTCGAGATATCTGAGATGTAGGCTTGTATTACACCGAATCCTGCTCCTCAGAGTCATCCGATGAATCGTGCTACAAGAAACAGGAGAAAAATCGGTGTAATACCGCTCAATATACTTCAGAGGTGGTCGAGCTCTGAGACTGAACTATGACTTGCGATAGACCCCATATTGACATGAATACTCCAGATACTCACGAGCATGATGATATAGCTTGCGAGATTGATGACACTGGTGTAGGTGAGCATTTTTCGCCTTCCATATGTGTCGGAGAGACGTCCGAAGAAGAGTCCACCGACGAACATACCGATCGCATAGAATGCCTGAGTATATCCAGTCCAGGATGGATTGACTCCAAATCCTTCGATAATACTCGGAAGGATAGGAATGAAGAGTGATATCCCGAGAATATCGAGAAAAGCTGTGATGAGGATGAGAGGAAGTTGTGATTTTTGTATCATGTGATTTTTGAGATATGAGATACAAAAAGTATACATTTGTTAATAATTGATTTTTATCTTCTTAATTCATTATCAGTATCAATATCGATGACAACTTTTGTTTTAGTGAGTTTATCATGAAATACTCAGGATTCTCTATTTTTGAAGTACCCACCATAATAAAAAAGAAAACAGATAAGATAAAACACAATTCCAATTAACGAATATCAAAATTTATATGAGAAATATATGAGACTACCTGTAATATTAGAATAGATAATTTGAATTATAAATCTCATAAGAATAGATTTCTTTGATGCATTTCATCAAGCTGCATTCATAATTTTCATTCACATTGTATACATACCCACTGTTTTTCAAGTGAATATTGGAATAATGAATACTAAGAATATTCCGGTTATAGTAAGAAAACTAGCTAAATACTGAATATTAAACAGTATATTAAATATATATAGAGTAAATCACTTTTCTCCTAAAATAAGTTTTCAAATAAAATAAAATCCTACTTGTATCACTCCTATGAGAAATCAATCAAAGAACCATGTTATGGCACGTTTGTACTTTTCAAAGATCCGTAATACAAAGAGTTCATAATAGATCCCCTTCACGACAAAGAGTGTGAGTGCGGATGCGGCGATAATACCGAAGATGATCGTGAACCCCATTCCTGACCAGAACTTGTCCCTGAGTGCAATAGGGAGGATACCCAGGGCAGTAGTCACGGTCGTGAGAAGCATAGGTTCGAGTCGAGATGATCCAGCTTCGACGAGTGCTGTCACGCCTTCCATTCATTTCTTCAGATTCTCATTGATCGCAGAGATCAGGATGATCCCATGATTGACCGCGATTCCCGTGAAGGCGATGAATCCGATTCCGAATGGCATGGAGAACTTGTTCCCGGTGAGGAGGAGTCCTACCATCACGAAGGGGAGTGACATGATGACAGAATAGAGGACAATCGCGGGTTGTGAGAAGCTATTGAACTGGAGGGTGAGGATCGCGAAGATGATGATGAGAGCGATGAAGAACGCTGAGAGTACGGCAAATATGAGTTCACTGTTAGACTCGTTCTCTCATCACTTCACGAATGATATTCCTGCAGGATAACTGTAGCCTTCTGCGAAAGTGACGAATTTGGCTTGTGCACTCACGGTATCGAGTCATTTCTCGAGATCGGATTCCACGGTGATCTGGATCTTGCCATTCTCTCGAGAGACGGTGGCTGTTGCATTGCTGATCGTCGTATCGACGAAGTCACGGATAATGAAGTTCTGCGTGCTGATTGTGAGAGGAATGGAGAGTATATCCTCCATCTTCACATCATCGGTGAATGTATCGGACTTGATTTTGATACTCATATCTTCCCCATTATCTTCGACAGATCCTACTGTGATGCCGTTCATACTCTGAGCAATCTGACCATAGACGAGTGCTGGACTCACGCCATATTGAGCGAGGATATCTTTCTTCAGTGTGAAGATGAATTGACCTGGAGTATCATTGGATGATCGGGAGACATTTTTGGAACCTGGGAATTTCTTCAGATTGGCTTCGAAATCCTTGGATACTGTGATGAGTGTTGATAGCTTATCGGTGGATGATGCTACCAGCTTGATACCGATAGCTTTCGATCCAGGAGGTCATCCCTTGAGAGCTGCCGCTATCACTTTGTATCCACTTGCTTCATAATTACTGAGTTTTTTTCCTATCATTTTCTCAAACTCGAATACATCCATCTGTCCACGAGATTTCCTGAGTTCTTTTTTCACCATCTGGAGTGTGATTGATGCTTGATTACCCGAAATATTGATACTCGCATAGTCGATCTCAGTGTATCATCCGAACTTCTCTGTCAGTCCAGAAAGTGCTCGAGCAGTCGTCTCAGTTCGCTGTCCTACAGGTCATTCGATGGAGATATTGATGAGATTGTTGTCATCACTGGGGAAGAGGTCGAATCCGATACGTGGTGCCAACACGACGAATCCAAAAACCAAAAATACAATGGGAAGAAATATTGAGAGTCTTCTCATGTATGTATGTTCAAGAAAAGCTCTGAGGACTCTCTTGTACCATTCTGTGACTGCATGGATTACGCGTATTCGAAGAGGAGCAACAGACTCACTGATTCTTATTTTCCCTGCTCGTTCGAGCATGAGGAGCTCCTTGTCCTCGTCACTCGCATATTCGATAGCATGAGGATTGTCCACGTAGCTCTTCCCCTTGCGGACGAAGAGGAGATAGAGAGCACTATTGACCGTGAGTACGAGTACAAGACCCGTTGCAAGTACTCAGAATATCGTGACGGGTATGAAGGAGAGAAACTTCCCCAGAATTCCAGGAAGTGTCATCATAGGGATGAATACCACAATCGTAGTCGTGACTCAGGCGATGATGGGAACCGCGTATTCATGCATTGCGAGCATGATCGCACTCTGTGGATCATATCCGACTCGGATCTTCGCACTTGCAGCCTGCACGATCACAATGATGGTATCGACGGCAATTCCGAATGAGAGAATGAGTGAGAAGTTCGTGAGAAAGTTCATCGTATATCCTCAGTAGTAGAGGAGAAGAAATGTCGCAAGAAAAGCAAGAGGAAGAGTGATCGATGCGAATATTGAGTCCCTAAATCCTACGAAGAGATACATAGCCACGAATACAAGTGCGAGCGTGATGAGGGCTTCATGGAGGAGTTCATTGTAGTCATCACGAATCGTATCGGCAAGATCGGAACCATATCTGAATCAGAAATCCTTGAATTCTGGAGTCTGGAAATATTTTTCGACGACTGCCTTAGCGCTACTACTTGCGGAGAATATACTCGCACTATCCGTCTTGTTGATCGTGAGTCATACGTATTCGAAGGTACTTCACTCAATTCGTCATGTTCCTCCGAGAACGAGGATATTGTGTGCTGTATTTTTGTATTTGCGTTCGATCGTCGCAATCTCTCCAAGCGTTATGTATCCTCATTTTGGAAGTGGGAGTGGAATTTTCAAGAAGTCAAAACTCTCCTGATTTTTCCCTTCGATTCGGAAATCATACTTCTTGTCACCGACCGCAAAGTTGCCGATCGGTTGATCCCGATTATAGCCCTGAATGACACTAGCAATCGAACTGAGTGAGATTCCGAGGTTCATGAGCTTCTCATTCGGGATCACGATATTCACATCATACGTTGAGTCATTGCCTCATGGTGAATCTATAGGACGTGTTCCACCCGCAGAGGAGAGATTCACTTTATTTACTCATGGAGCTTTTTCTATAGCTCGCTGGAGCTCAATAGCCCTGCTAAAGAGGAGAGACTTACTTGTTCCTGGGATTTTCGAATAGAGAAATACGGAAAAAGTGCGATTCGTATCGGTTTCGATTTCTGTAATCGTTGGAATTTTTGCATCCGATGGAAGGATGACTTTTCCGACACTATTGCGAATATCATTCATCACATCCTTGGTCACGGCATTGGTCTTGAGTGCGATCGCAATACTCGAGATGCCAAGAGATGAATTCGAGGTGATTTTATCGATTCACTTGATATCCTTGATCTCTTTGTAGAGCTTGTTCGTGATCAGAGCATCCATATCGATCGGACTCGTTCCAGGATAACTGGTCACGATGGATATAGTACCGAGCTTCACAGAAGGACTCGATTCTTTCGGAATATTCCAGACAGCAAGTCCGCCCATGATAATGAGCGTGATCACGACAAGGTAGGAGATGCGATATTGTCGTACCCAGAATCCGAAGAATCCTGTAGTGATTTTTTCGCGAAGTTCAGTGAGTCGGGTGTTCATGCGTAAGGGGGATAGTAGGTTGTTTGGGTAGTAGGTCAGTCTTGAGAATTTTTCAGTCTTCACTCTCAATCTCTACATTCTCAAATCTCATTTCTAGTTTTGTATGAGATTATTTTTGCTCGGATCGTAGTTGCTCATATTGGTGGTGATGATGGCGTCATTTTTCTGGAATGACCCGAAGACTTCGATATTGGTATCACTCACCTTTCCGAGCTTGACACTTCTCTTCTTGAGACTTCCAGAAGCTGAGAGAACATTCACTTCTCCTTCAGATTCAGAGATGATTTTGACCGCATTAATCGGTAGGAGAATAGCACCATTGGTATTTTTGGTCCTCGATTCAAACGTCATAGTGGCACTCTTTCCGATATACTTCTCACCTCCCGCGATTGTCATACGGATCGTCGAGAGGAGGTTCGCATTGGAGATACTCGAAACAGCGGTGATAGTTCCCGTGAGGCTCTTCCCATCTGCATCAATCGTGACCTTATTGCCAACGATGATAGTTGCTGCAAGATCAGAGTCAATATCGAGTACAATCTGTGGCATTTTTCCTGAGAATTCTGCGATCACACTACCGACATTGACTGTTTGTCCTACATTGGCAATCACTTTGGTGATATTGCCTTCCACTGGTGCTGCTATACTCAGCTTGGAATAATCTCTGCGAGCTTGATCGAGAGTGATCTCAGTGTTTCTTCGACTGGCATCGAGTTGCGCAAGAGTGGCGACACGAATCTTGATCGCGTTATCGTATCCGAGTTGAGATTGTTCGAGTGAGAAATGAGCATTCTCGAGGCGATCCTTGAGATCGATACGAGCGGATTCATACGTGACTCGGATGTCGTTCGATCCGTCGATAATTGCCTGTTCCTCTGGAGTGATTTTGCGAGAGAGGCTTGCGAGAGCGAGCCTGGTCGCGAGTTCTATATTCTTGAACCCTTTGAGAAATGTGAGAGTCTGTCCTCTCCATCCATTCCATCATGCTTCTGCTCATTGTATCTGAGTCTTATATCCATTCCAGAGGGCAATCCATCAATCCTGAGTCGGCTGAGGAAGACCTCATCATACCACATTGTTCTGCGTCATGAAAATCATAGCATCGGTGAATTTCTGGAGTTCTGCATAGCCACTTCCTACGAGTTCGAGATCTTCATTGAGCGTTTTACTTTCGAGATTTGATCCCTTTTCCTTTTTCGCTCGGATGAGTCCACGTACGCTATAGAGTGCATTCCATTCATTTTTTGCATCGGCATAGCTCGTTCCATTACGCACACCGAGGTAGGATTCCCAGCTCGGATATTTGAAGTATTCACTGATAGCGAGTATTTTATCAGCATCATAGAGCTCTTGGGTCATGAGTCGATCAATATCACTTATATAGGTTCGATAGTTCTGATTATAGGTATCGAGGGTTTTTCCATCTGAGTTCACAACGGTATCGAATTGGAGAGCATTCTTGTCTGCTATAGTCTGGTATGATTGCTTGGCTCGATCGAGCGCGATACGGGCATTGGCGACTCATTGATCGAGGTTGATCGTCAATGTTGCAACGTTAGCATCTTGTATCGAGAGTGCATTCTCAGCTTGAGCGAGACGAAGATCAAAATTATTCACTGTATCCTTGAGAACAGCAATCGTTACCCCTGCTTTTACTTTTTGTCATTCTTTGACAAGAATCTTCGCAATTTCTCAAGCTCACTGACTCGTGAGAGTGAGACTCGAACTTGCCGTGATACGACCTGTTTTGATAACCTTCACCGTTTCGAGAGTATCAGAGACTTTGAGAGTCGAAATACTGTAGGATGTTTTCACGATCCCGGTTGATCCAGATATACTGGATGTGGTTGTTGGAGATTGGTTCCCACTACAAGATACAAGGCAGAATATGGAAATAAGTGAAGTGATCCAGAGAAAAAAAGCGCGGTTCATAGTAGAAAAATATTACAAGAAGATGAACAGGAGAAAGCAGAGTGATAGTGAGACTATAATCTCGCAACTATATATTGCATTCTGTCTTGAGGAGTTCGATGAATTCTTCCATATCTTCTGCCTTGATGAATCCGACGAACTTTCCATACTTGGTCATCGTCATGAGCATATCCCCTTCTCTGATATCGAGCATATCACGAACATCCTTCGGGATAACGATCTGACCTTTGGTTCCGACCGTGACCGATCCGTGCATCTTCACACCGATGGTGGCTTTCGTTGGAAGCTCTTTTTTCGTTTTTCCGAACATAATGAGAATAGTTAGAAAAGTAATACAAGTATGATACTAATAATTCTTCCCATAAAATCAAGAATATATTGCAAAATCGTAAACTATTTTTATTATGGTATAACTTATTC
>JAYTYQ010000159.1:0-6762 GCA_043742285.1 Candidatus Altimarinota bacterium | reverse complement strand
CAAACTGATGTGAATCTTTCTCTCGCGATATTCGAATGAGGCATACTCGATCTCTATGATAAAGCGATGATATTTAGCTGAGATAGCGATATAGCTCCTGCGATACATCGAGTGAGACGACATAAGAAAGAAAAGGAATTCGTCTGTGTCCTCCCATATCTAGGACGATGAAAAGTCATATCTTCAGCTACTGATAGCTGGAAGAGGACGACACAACCCATACTCGAAGCATGTCTCCTCCCAGATGTGTATCTTCTTTATGGAAGGGCACTACACAATCCATACCAATAAAAAGTTCAGTCTTTCGACTGAACTTTGGGAGGTGGGGCTGTCCCACCGGGTGTAGGTACAATATACCATTTCTCATTATATTTGCAAATATTTCTCATATATTTCTCATAAGAAAACTCTTGACATATGCCAGCAAAAATCTTCCATCTCGATCTCTATGGCAAACGCCAGAGCAAGTACGATACCCTAGAGTCACTCTCCATCGTCGACGCTCTATGGACAGAGGTGTCATCTGTCGCCCCATATTACTTCTTCGTGCCGAAAAATACGGATGGACAAGGTGAGTACGAAGCAGGATTCTGAGTGAATGAGATCTTTCCAGCGAATGTGACAGGGATAGTCACCGCTATAGATAACCTCGCTATTCACTATTCCCGAGAAGAAGCCACAGAGCTTGCTCGAAAAATATTGAACTCACAAAATCCATATACAGAATATGGAATCAAGGATCAACGAAAACATAAAAAGGAAGCTCGTATCGCAGAACTTCGAGAATCTTTCGAAGATACATCGCCAATCCCCATCGCATATCGACCATTTGATACGAGATACATGTACTATACGAAGAAAACAGAGTGCTGGATCAACTCACCAAGATATGCATTTATGAGACATATGCTTGATTGAGAAAATATATGAATAGTAATGAAGATTGGACATAATCAAGAATTGTCTGCACCAATAATGATTACAAAGGATATAATTGACTTCCGTAGTTGGTCTGCACCATGAATGCAATGAGGAGATTATCTTCATCCTCTCTATCTCTATACCGACTCTGAGACTCTCCAGAACACAACCCCCATGTTCGCCACAGATACAGGCGAACTCCCCCCCCTTGACAGGGGGGCATCAGAAGACTCCGAATCTCGATCCTACGATATGGGCTCGGATAGATGAGTGTGTATATGGGAAATCTGGAGAAAAATCCTCCGCCCTATCGGGCACCTCCTTTGCAAAGGAGGTCTATGGAACCACGCCTGAGGAAGTGCTCGACTATATCTATGCTGTCCTTCATGCTCCGACGTATCGAGAGAAATATAGAGAGTTCCTGAAGATAGATTTTCCACGAGTTCCATATCCAGATGCACTGGTACGATCCGCCACTAACCCCTCAAGAGGGGAATTCAGGAAGGTTTTTGATCGACTCGTCACTCTTGGCGGAGAACTCAGAGGGCTTCATCTCCTCGAATCACCGAAAGTCCATGATTTCATCACGACATTCCCTATCGCAGGAAGTGGAGAAGTCGAGAAAGTGGTATGTACCCCCTTGTTAAAAGGGGATGTCACGGAGTGACAGGGGGATTTTTTTCCTGTGTGACAAGTCTGGATTAATTCCACTCAATACTTCGACAATGTGCCTCTCGTAGTATGGAATTTCTCCATATGAGGATATCAGCCAGCTCAGAAGTGGCTCAAGGATCGCAAGTGACGAGTACTCACGTGGGAAGATATCGAGCACTATCAAGAGATGATCGTCGCACTCATGGAGACGGCGAGAGTGATGGGGGAGATCGATCGCACCATCAATAATCCCCATCCATAATCGGAAGGGGATTCGAGGAATACATGGCAGTCCCACTTAGAATCGAACTAAGGTTCTCAGCTTTGGAGGCTGATGTTCTAACCGCTGAACTATGGGACTAGATACAGGCAATAGCCTGTAAGTAGAGAGCTACACGAACACAAGGTACATTGGGATTTTTCTATGATGATCCTTTGTGTTTGCATATGCGTAACTGTATCTTTCTATATACTATATCGGTAGAATGCCGTGATATTCTCTTTTCCGATGAATTCTCCCACTTTCTGATCGGGATTGACGACGAATGGTTGTGTGAGGAGAGCATTCTCTTCACGGAACTTCGTCATTTTTCCATCGATGATTTTCTCGAGGATTTCTGCAGATTTTGTCGCATTCTTCGGATCTTGTTGCATGAGCGCGAGCTGGATTTCTTTTTCTTTTGCTACCACTGCATCAGAGATTTCTGAAGGAGAGATAACCTGAGGATTGGAAGCGACAACATGCATGGCAACTTGTTTGAGCTTGTCGGTATCAGTTCCTGATTTTGCCACGAGGACAGCAGCATTCTTGGCATTCGAATGGACATAAGAAGCGATGACATCTCCTGTGATCTTCGTGAGTGTACGGATCTGCATATTCTCACCTACCTTCAGCGTGTATTCACTTGCCTTGAGCGCTTCTGCCTTTTCGATCGCTGCAACGTCAGATGATTCACCCTTGCGAATATCGATAAAGTGACCGAGCATGGACTCGAAGACTTCATTGCGAGCCACGAAATCCGTCTCACATGATACAACAGCGACATAGGTCACACCATTTTCAGTGACGATTTTGATTTTCCCTTCTTGGGTCTCATTACCAGCACGTTTGGCGGCCTTCGAAAGACCCTTCTTGCGAAGGAGATCGATCGCCGCGTCCATATCTCCATTCGCTTCCACGAGAGCATTCTTGCAATCAGACATACCGACACCAGTACGTTCACGGAGTTCTTTGATCATTGCTGGAGTTACCATAGAAGTTGATTATTAATTGTAAATTGTGAATTATTTCGGTTCGAACCAACTCTTGATTCCAAACATTCCAATAACAGTATCGAGATGCTCTGTGAAGTAAGGAATCACGACTTTTTTGCCCATATAGGCATGGTAGGCGAGATAGATGACTATGAGCATCATGACGACACGAATGAGCCATATAAGGGGAAGCAGGAAAAGTATGAACAATCAGAGAAACATCGAGAGAAGATTCAAAGTCACTCCGACGAGCAATATCCCGAATCCATGCTTCATAAAATCGGCAACATAGGGAGTTTTCTTTTCGAGAACAATTGGCATCCAGAACAGAGGAGGGATACAGGCAATCGTAGCCATCATACGTTCTTGGCTATTACCATTGTTTGTCAGAGGATTTTCCATAAAGAAAAAATTAGATTATTCTACTGTCTCTGGGGTTTCAGGAGCCATAGCCCCCTTCTTCATCGGGAGTTTCTCAGTCTTCGTAGGTGCAAGAGGCTTGCGATCTTCAGACTTGCGAACCTTCAGTGCGCTCTTGAGTTCACCGAGCATATAGGCAAGAGCCTTGATCGAGTTGACATTGCAAGGAACGAAATAATCCGTCTTATCGATGTCACCAGTAGATCCGAGGAGTGCGATCGTCGTGACACCCATAGTATGTGCTTCAGTGAGTGCGAGATCTTCATAGTGACCATCGATGACGACGACCACATCAGGAGGACGCTTGAGATCCTTCACTCAGACATATGCAGCCTTCAGTTTCTCGAGTTCCTTCATCTTCACGGATACTTCCTTCTTCGTGAGACCATCGAGCATACCATTGATGAGAGAGGCTTCGAGCTCATTGTAGTAGGCGATTCGCTTCTTGATCGTGGAGAAGTTCGTGAGAAGTCCTGGAACCCATTTCGTATTCACATAGAAGTGACCAGTCGAGACTGCGAGTGCTTCGACGAGATCCTTGGTCTGTACCTTGGTACCGACGAAGAGAACCGTCTTTCCACGGCTCGTGAGATCTTCGAGCACTGCCTTCACTTCGATGAGCTTCTCAGCAGTCTTGTAGAGGTCGAATACATGGACACCATTCTGGATTCCATAGATATAGTTGCGCATCTTCGGAGACCAGTATTCACGCTTGTGTCCGATATGGACAGCGTTTTCGAGCATGCTCTGGACGAGCGGAGCGTTGGACATAGAGAAAAATAATAAAAAAATAATCCTTACGAGATTTTAGGTCAAGTACGAAGCTTCTGGATCCCCCCTTGATAAAGGGGGTGAGGGGGATTTCTCCCACATCCTGAGAAGAGGAAGTACTCTTGCAAAAACAAAAAATCCCAACTCAATCTCATTTTCCGAGAAGGAGTTGGGGGCATTATAGGGAAAAATCATTTAATGCAATACTTTTTGTCATCAATTCTCTCGCGGAGAATATGGTTTGACTAGTACGCGATACCCATGCGGTATTGCTGCTTCCCAAAGAACTGAGATATCTAATACTCTACTCAGATGAAGGTCATATCATTCAAAAGCAGCTATACGATCATCAACAAATTCTATCCTTCATGGAATGTATCAGAGTTCAAAAATATGATGAATTATTGCCTCCATTTTCATTCTTGCTTCGGGTACAATGATGAACGGATAAATCTGGAGTCAATTGGCAAGTATTTTGAGATATTGAAGCCTGAAATCTCCAGCAGTTAAGAGAGTTATCTCTTTGCCTAAGTCATTATCTAATCAATAAATAGCCTCTGGATAGTTATCAAAAAGTGCTCTTGTTCGAATATGAAATGTTGCAATGTACCAATCAACGATTCATCTCTCATAAATATAAGGAATGGCATTATTTCACCTCAGGTTTCTGAGACCGTCATCAAAATCTAATTCTAATCCTCTCATCAGAACCGTATCATCGAGATCAACAAACCGCAAGACTTTAGATGGCATTCTTGGCAGAGAAAGAAGTTTTTTTAATACCTGTAGTGTACCACTTCAGAACATACTTCGAAAGAATACAAAATCTTGATCCAAAGTAATACGATGCTTTCAGTATTTTGAACTTGCTATTCTTGGTCCTTGCCTGTCCAAAGAAGTCATATGAGCCATTAAATAATTATTACATATAATAATTATTTAATGAATTTGTCAACTTTATTTCTTCTTTTTTGTGAGAAAAAGCGGTACAATGCCTAGTGCATTCCCTCAGAGTCCAATGATATTGGTCATACGATCTGATTGAAGAACAGAATAGACGAAGACAAATATGGGAGAGAAAACGAAAGAATAAAAATCATCGAGAAAAAATCTCGAATGGTGATATACAGTGAGGATAGGGGAATGTCTCAATGAGATTTTAGCATAGAGAATCAGAGATATACCTTGAGTTTCAAGAGTATAGATTTCTCAGAGAAAGCAATTCTGCTCCTTGTAAAAGTTGGAACTCTTCTTGCCTTTTTGTGGTTTTTCATACAATGAGATTCATTCATTTCTCTCACTCATTCTGATATACATGTCATCATATAGCGAAAAATACGAAATCGTCATGGGACTCGAGACGCATGTCCGAGTGAAGTCTCATACCAAGATGTTCTGCAGTTGTGCGAATGCTCTTGAGCTTGCAGATGAACCGAATATCAATGTCTGTCCTATCTGTATGGGTTTCCCTGGTATGCTTCCGACACTCTCAGGCTGAGTCATCGATCTCGCAGTTCGTGCCAGTCATGCACTGAGAAGCCACATAGAAAGAGAGAGTATATTCGATCGGAAGAGCTACTTCTACCCAGATCTTCCGATGGGATATCAGATCACCCAGCTCTATCACCCTATCTCAAATGGCGGGGAGGTACGGACACTTATCGATGGAGCAGTGAAGACATTTCGTATTCACCATATGCATATCGAGAATGATGCGGGCAAGCTCGTCCATGCTGGAGGACGAACACTCTGTGACTACAATCGTGCAGGAGCACCTCTCATGGAGATTGTGACAGAGCCAGATTTTCGATCAAAGGCAGATGTCCTCGGCTATCTCGAAGAGCTCCAGAAGCTCATGCGTTGGTGTGGTGCAAGTGATGCTGATATGGAGAAGTGACAACTGCGCTGTGATGTGAATATCTCTGTGAGACTCAAGGGGGAGACGATACTGCGCAATCGAGTCGAACTCAAGAACATCAACTCATTCTCCTCGATCGGACGCGCCATCGATGTCGAGTTCAATCGTCAGTGTGAACTCTATGAGCATGGTGAGAAGATCGATCAGGAGACACGAGGATGGAATGATGAGAAATGATTCTCGACGCCACTTCGATCGAAGGAGGATGCGATGGATTATCGATACTTTCCTGATCCTGATCTCCCTCCACTGAGACTCACGAACGAATACATCGCAGAACGAGAAATAGTGGAACTTCCGATTGATCGAAGGATCCGCTATATCGAAGAATTCAAGCTCGTAGGAGATGACGCTCGTATTCTCTCGAATGATCGAGTCACGAGTGACTTCTATGAGAATCTTGTCACAATGACCTGAGATGCCAAAAAATCTTGCTCTTATATCACTACAGTCCTTTTCTCACTCTTCGAATCCCATCATGAGAAAATCGGACTTGCTCATATGAAGTCACCCGTCGATGAATTCGCCCGTGTGATACAGCTAGTGAACGCTGATGAACTCTCGAGTACCAATTCAAAAATTGTTCTAGAAAAGCTTGTCTTCGAAGGTGGGAAGACGGATGAATGGATCATATCACTTGGACTCAAGCAATCCAATGATCTCAGTGCTCTGGAGATAATTGCTGATCAAGTACTCAGTGAATCACATTCGCAAGTAATAGAGTATCAGAATGGAAAAGTGAACCTTTTTTGATTTTTTGTCGGGCAGTGTATGAAAGCATCAAAAGGGCAGGGGAATCCGAAGATCTTCACGGAAATACTCAA
>JAYTYQ010000158.1:0-1046 GCA_043742285.1 Candidatus Altimarinota bacterium | reverse complement strand
TATGCCACGGGAAGTGAAAATATCTCGTCTCTCGAAGGGACTTCCTCATGCGGGATCTATCGAATATGCAGATGAGATCACACTTCTTTCGGCATTTCGGGGGAGGGGGTAGAAGGTTGAAATTATGAATTGAAAAATCGTAAATTACGAATAATATCAGAGAATGAATTCATCAAATCTCGATATACGCTGGAAACAGAGATTCGCCAATCTCACACGAGCCAAGAAGATGCTCGATGGTATACGATACCAAAAGATCGAAGATATGGATTATGTGGATATTGCATGATGGATCCATATATTTGATCTCGTTTTTGAACTCTCATGGAAGACACTTCGAGATTATATGCAAGCACAAGGTGAATCAGAATCGATGGATTTCACACGAGAAGTTCTTTCTCTATGACTTGCTCGAGGACTCATCACTGATGGTACTACTTGGATTGAGATGCTCGCAGATAGAAATACCTCCACCCATGAATACAATGAGGCTTCAGCAGAAGCATTGATTGCACATATTCAAAAAAATTACCTTACAACTTTGGATATACTCTATGACAAACTCTCAAAACTCACATAGATTCTGACTATCAGAAAAGGAAATCGAATTTATTCGATCGACTTTTTCTCGTATACCAAGTGTTTCTCGTGTCAGAATATTTGGTTCACGGGCAAAAGGGAACTGGACCCCCCGATCAGATATCGATATCGCATATGATGGCGATATCTCTCATGGAGATTATTCAGAGATATGGAGTCGACTGACCTATGATGCACCATTTCTCTACAAGTGTGATATTATCGATGTGAGAAATGCTCCAAAAGACTTGAAGGAGCATATAGATAGGGTGGGGGTAGAAATATAGAAATAAAAAAGGTCTCTTTATATAAAGAGACCTTTTTTATTATCTATGATGTTTTGAGAGTTTTCATTTTTATCATTTACTGTGCTACTATAGGTTTCATGGCTTCATGTGCCTTTTGTGAATCTTTTGCAGGAGAATAAGCAGGTGCTACTATAGGTTTCATGGCTTCATGTGCCTTTT
>JAYTYQ010000157.1:0-2777 GCA_043742285.1 Candidatus Altimarinota bacterium | reverse complement strand
TGGTAGTACAGAAGTCGATCTTGGAACTCCAAAGTCCTGAGAGACGACCGACGGAGTGTGTGGAATGGGAATGTATAGCTTCGAGGTGAAGTATATGTAATCTACACTGCTTCGAAATTTTTGGATGAAATATTGGAATAAACTTCTAAAATCGATATACTCTCTCTCAGAAAAATGAAATTCTCTCACCTTTCACATCCTCTCATATCTGTCTTACTCTTCATCACATATGTTGGTGGAGCATTTCTCTGATGCTCTCCACATCATGCATATGCAACTGAAGAAAATACTATCACAATAGAAAATGATGATGGTCATCTTCATAGCCATAAAAATGTCTCATCTTCACAGGACGAGAACAATAGTGATAGTGAAAAGGATGATCATTGTAAGGAATGAAATCTCATGGGAGTAGATGTCTATATACACAAAGACTTCTTTCATAGCTTGGCTCAAGTAGATACTCTTGCAAACTTCCATGTACCATTTTTTATGGTACAGGAGAAAAATGATGCCTACTTCTATAGAGAATGAGTCGGAATATACAAAAAACAACTCTACGATAGTGAGGTCGCCTATGCCAGTGAGAGAAAAAATATTATAGAAGTCCTGATCTAAAAAGTACAAATTTTTCTGTATACCTTTTTGGTATAGGATTTTTTGTACTTTTTTATCACCATTTTTATGACAATCAAACGAAATGTTTTATATTTCGCTATCACATGACTCCTCGCCTCTCTGGTAGTGAGCTACCTCGTGATGGCACACGGTGGACACGGCGATGAAGCTGCAGAGAAACTTGGTGAGACTGCTATAGTGACAACTTCGTGAGCGACATTCACCACTCTCAGAACCTCAGATATAGCGACACTCTCGATCTCTACCTATCCAGGTGCTATCCTTTCTGATGAGTATGGGTCTGTATTCTCCTCTCGTGGCGGTATCGTCTCTGAGATGCTCGTATCTCTCGGAGACAGTGTGAAAAAATGACAAAAGGTCGCTGTCATCAACTCACCGACGAATACTCCAGAGATCATCGCACTTCTCGCTCAGAAGCGAGCAGACATAGCGATAGCAGAAGGTGATCTCATGGGAGCCAAGAAAAAGATCGAGTATATCAATAATACTATCACGAGTCCTACATGAGGGATAGCCCGAGCCTATGACGTGAAGAAAAAAGCCATCGATATATCCTATGAGGTCCAGAAAAAACAGCTCGATGCGAAGATCGCAAGTCAGCGAGCACAGCTCGAAGCCAGGTGAGTCGTCATATCGAGCAGTCAGATCGCGAGGAGTGCGACGATCGCTGAGAATACTCAGAAGCAAGAAACCGCTCGAAAGTATCTCATCGGTAAGACGAATGAAGCCATCGCAAGTCTCCTTGAAATATTCTATTCTGGAGATCGCAATCAATTGGGGTTCAATACCACTTCCTATGATAAATACTGGGGGTACAATAGTAATTGGTGAAGTCTCGGAATTGCCGATCGACAGAAGATCATAGATATACCAGAGAGATTTCATAGAAATATGCAGACTATAATACCCGTCTATCCCCTGAGTACTGAGAGTACAGATGAAGAACTCACTGCAATGCTCTCGAAACTCGAAAGTGCTATCAATGATGCGAATACTATCTTGCGATCATATCAGCAAATATCGGTAACTATGCTGCTAATAAAAAAAGTCTTCTTGATCTCTTATCAGGTACTAATGGTATAATCATACTACAGTCTCAGTTAATCGAAATTGCTAATGGAACCAAGTCAGTGAGTGCGACAGCCTCAGGGGTATATTCTCAGGCAAGTGCTGATCTCATCGGACTCGAACAAGAGATGAAACTCCTCGAATCAGAGAGATCACTTCTCGATGCGAATAAGAAAAAGGATATAGCCTCACTCGATGGGGATCGAGCAATCACGCAAATCGATCTCGAAAAAATACGGATCGATGCAGAAAGTACCAAGATCTGAGCTGAGAGTCGTCTCAGTGGAGAAAGATCAGCACTCTCTGCTATCGCAAATACAGTCCGAACAAGCTACGCGATAGCACCATTCGATGGGATCATCTCACGCAAAAATATCGTTATCGGACAGACGATAGATGTCACGACTCCGCTTTTTGATATTGCCTGAGCAAGTTCGGCGAAGTCAGTATTCGTGAGGTTCGAGGTTCCAGTATCTGACTACGCGTGTATCTCAAAAGGGCAATCTCTCCAGATCAGTCTCCCTGGACTCGATAGTGAGAAAACTCTCGGGAGCATTGCACGATTCTCATCTTCTGTGAATAAAGATACGCAGACGATCTCTGTAGAAGCCAATTTTGATAATGCACATTATCCTATTGGTACGCAAGTGCGAGTTATCAAGACAGGACTCTCTGGAATATCATTTATCGAAATTCCAAAGACAGCTATCATCACAGAAAATGGTGAATTCTTCATCTATAAAGTGATCGGCGGTAGCACTCTCAAAAAATGGAAAATCAGTCGAGAAACTATCTGAGAAAAGATAGTTGCTACTGAGTGACTCAAGTCATGAGATATGATCGTCACTAATGCATGAGCATCAGAATGGAAAGATGGCATGGACGTCACAAAACTCATATCTTCTCACCCATAAATAATATGCTCAATGCACTCATAAAATGGGCTCTCAATAGACGCCTCCTCGTCATAATACTCTATATCATCGTGACCATAGGTGGTCTCTATAGCCTGACTAAACTGCCGATAGATGTCCTCCCAGATCTCAACCGTCCTCGTGTCACCATATTTG
>JAYTYQ010000156.1:0-10602 GCA_043742285.1 Candidatus Altimarinota bacterium | reverse complement strand
AGAAGTACTACAAGTACGAGAGGGAAAGAAGTTCTCATAATGAGTCGTAAAAATTAGAAATATAAATATACGCAACGTATCATATGCTGTCACGATTCTTTGTCAAAAAAAAGCTTGTAGAAAGAAGGAAATTGAATACACTATTTATACATTTGTATTATAATTATATTTATCACTATGCTTACAAATCTTCAACAAGAGCTCGCGAAAGCCAAGAGTCACCTCCAAAATGAGCTCGCGAAACTCCAGGCTTGACGAGCGAACCCAGCAATCGTCGAAGGCGTCTATGTGATGGCATATGGGAGTAGTCAACCCCTCAGGAACGTTGCTGCAGTATCCACACTTGACGCTCAGACAATAGTCATCCAACCTTGGGACAAGTCCATCATTCGCGATATCGAGAAGTGAATCAGTGATGCGAGCCTGGGACTCAATCCATCGAACAATGGCGAATCTCTCATGATCAAGATACCTCCACTGACTGAAGAACGTCGTCGTGATCTCGTGAAGATTGCACATCGTCTGGGTGAAGAAGGAAAGGTATGAATCCGAACCGTGCGCCAAGACTTCAAGAAAAAGATCGATACCGCAAAAGCCGATAAAAGCATATCCGAAGATGAGGCAAAGGGATATGAACATGATCTGCAGAAACACATCGATGCCGCTATCCATGATGCTGAGAGCGTTCTCAAAGCAAAAGAAGAAGATATTATGAAAGTGTAGATGTTCATTGTAGATTGTTAATTGCTTATTTTTCGAATGCTGACGTATTCTCACTCCACGTGTCCTACTGCCCGACTCTTCTTTCTGAAGAGTCTTTTGCATGGAAATGAGAAAAATATCATCATCACGGATAAAAATAGCGATAGAGAGATGTTCGATGTATTTGGTGAGATGATCCTCGGAAAAAAATGGAAGTATCTCACAACCCTCGGAGACTATCTCGAGATGATCGAATGTGATACGGGCAACTATATGATGCATCCTCAGATACTCGAAACTATCTGAAGTATGCAATATCTCAAAAAAAAGACCCTCGTTCATATCCAGCGGTGAATGACTGAATCTCTCGATGATATGATCGAAATACTGATCACTCTCGGCTACAATCACCGTGAATACGCGTGAGAATTCGCGACCTACAAACGCGAAGGGAGTATCGTGACCCTCACGCATGCACAGAGTGGGAATACCATCCATATCGAGTGGTTCGATACAGAGATCGACAGCATCATCGAGATCGACATTCATGGGAATCGGAAGTACCTCGATCATTTCTGGATCAAAAATGAGACTCTTGGATCAGATCATTTCGAACGAAAACAAGGAGTGCTCAATCCAGAACTGATAACGCTTCTGCATGAACCGAGGAGCGAGAGTCAACAACCGAGAACCGAGCTGATTCTCATCGGTTGTGACTTTCATCCGAATCTAGACATTCTCAGAGAATATAGCTCTGTACATTTTACAGATTTCCATCGAGAAGACTCCATCTCACTGGATGTGAGCATTCCTGATATTGCTCATATCGATGCATTGAGGCAGTATCTCGGAGAGAACTCTTCTTGTGCGAATATACGCATATATACCAAGAATGAGAAATCTGTAGAGGATTTTCTCGAGTATCATGCCATCTCTTCTTGCTCTATCATAGCACTCACTCGTAATGGTCTCGAGAGTTGTGAGTTCTTCGATGAGATGAGAGATGGAAGATGAGAGATACAAGATTCGTCAATACAATATAGCGATACAACTATTGTATGACGTACTCTATCTGGATCCATCTCCAAGAAACAAAAAACCATCATCCTCACGGACGATATTCTGGGAATGATTTTCGTACGAACAAGATCGAAAAAATCTCTCGCGAAAAACCTCGATCTCCTCCTCCATCTCAATCCCTGAGACTATGTCGTCCATCGTGAACATGGAATTGCTCGGTTCGAATGCGTGATCGAGAAGACACTCTCTGATATCAGACGTGAATACCTCGAACTACACTATGCATGAGGAGACAAGCTCTTCGTACCACTCACGGAGATCTATCGAGTGAGCAAGTATGTCGGAGAGCTCGCACCGCAGCTCACGAGTCTATCAGGAAAAGAATGGGAACGAACTCTCGAAAAAACCGATGAAGAACTCGAACTCATTGCTACTGAGCTCATCGAGATTGCCAGCAAACGAACTCTCGCCAAAGGTATCTGTTTCCGAGAAATCCCTGAAGAAAAAGCCGAGTTCCAGTCTCGATTCCCCTATGAATATACGCCTGATCAACTCGAAGCCATAGATGAGATTTTTCGCGATATGGAATCAGAATTCCCGATGGACCGACTCCTCTCGGGCGATGTGGGCTTCTGAAAGACAGAAGTCGCTATGAACGCTATGTACAAGGCGGTACTCTCAGGCTATCAAGTCGCTGTCATCTCTCCCCTCCTCGTCCTTGCCGACGAACACTATGAGACCTTCACCGAACGATTCTCACCGTATCCAATCCGGATCGAATGCCTGACTCGTATGACATCATCATCTGAAGAGAAACGCATCCTCGAATGACTTCAGAGTGGATCGATCGATATTGTCATCGGAACGCACAAGCTCCTCAGCGAGAATATTCGCTGGAAAAGGCTCTGACTCCTCATCATCGATGAAGAGCACAAGTTCTGAGTCTCACACAAAGAGACGATCAAGAAAATGCGAGCCAATATCGATATACTTGCGCTCTCAGCGACTCCTATTCCCCGTTCCCTCAATCTCGCGCTCTCAGGACTGAAGAAAGTATCACTCCTCGGAACTCCTCCGAAGCAGAAAAAACCCATCGAAACCATCGTCACTCCTTGGATCGAGTCGACTATTGCTCATGCGATCAACTATGAACTGGAACGTGGTGGTCAAATCATCATCATACACAATCGAATTCGAGGTATGGAACAGATGGAGAAAGAAATATGACTCATAATAGAAAGTTCTCAAGCCGTCAAGCAGAATATGAATAGCACTCTCTGAGAGTGTGGGAACGTGTGAAGTTGAGAACTCAAAATGGTGATCACTCATGGACAGATGCCAGGAGACACCATCGAAGAGCGCATTCATGCCTTCAAGAAAGGAGAATACAATATCTTGCTCACAACGACTATTATCGAGAATGGAGTGAATTTCCTGAGAGCCAATACGATCATCATCATCGATCCAGAAGACTTCGGACTCGCACAACTGCATCAGCTCCGTGGACGAGTGGGACGCAAAGGAGAACAAGGATATTGTTATCTCATCTACCGAAAGTGAGAACTCGCAACCGTAGAAAAAGAGCGGATCATCACCATCGCGAATAATACGCATCTCGGAGCTGGATTCGAGATCGCCATGCGAGATATGGAGATCCGTGGTGCCTGAGACGTCCTCGGATTCAAACAGGCAGGAAAGAGTAAAGATATCGGCCTCACACTCTATTTCCGCATGCTCGAGGAGAAAATCGCTCTGATCAAAGAAGAGAGAAAAATCCGTAAACCCGTGAAGATCGAACTCGATCTTTCCTATTCCCTCGACGATACGCTCTTCCTCTCGGAATCAGATAAGCTCAACTTCTTCCGTGAGATCGAGAATCTTGAGACACTGGAAGAACTCGAAGAGGTAGAAACAGATATGAATGAAAAAATAAGAACTCTACATGCAGATATAGCAGATAATGCGCACTCTCGTTTATCCCTCATTGCTCATACCTCCAATCTCTTTCTCCTTCTGAGAGCCCGTATTGTCTTCAGTGAATATGGGTTGGAGAGTCTCAAGAAAGTAGGTCAAAATTATATTTTTGACTTCGTTGAGTGAACAAAAGTGGAAAAGATACGGGCATTTCTCGACCATTTCGATCGGGAAAATCGGATGACCCTCCTTTCCGTGAGAAAAATCCGTACAGAGACTCGCTATTGGAAAACAACGAGTGTATTTCTCGCGGAATTACTCCAATAACAGTTTTCCATATATATCTCCCTCTTGAGCGATTGGATTCTTTTTGCGCTCGTATTTCTGCCGATAGAAGAGGGGGACTCATCTTTTCGCATGACTTTCATATAGAACATCCACGTCACAAGAAATGCGGTCATGTATCCCGTGAGATCGTAGAGGATCTTCACATGCCAATATTCGAAATCAAAAGCATGCATACGCTCATTGGATTGAAGAAAAGTGTAGTAAAAAGTATTGCGAGAGCAAGACCAAAAGTTTTTCTATACTACAACATGATACGTCTATTCTTCCACTCAAAAATATTTCTCAGAGTTGCATATTCCTATCAATATGTGCTAGTCTCTCTGGGAAGATAAACAAATATCCATAAATATAGTACTTATGCACACATTGCTCTCCGCGAGAATCGTTGCTCTCATGCTCATTCTCACTCTCGGAAGTAGTATCCTCGGTTGGGATATCCTCTGAGGGGGAGTACTTGCAAAATGATCTCTCCCTATCTCGGAGAGTATGAGTCTGAAAAGCCTTCGTCTCTCATCTGCACGATCGGTATTGACCTACTCATCCATACCATCTATCAATACCTATGCCTACCACACTCCGGGTCTGGTCTTACTCTCAGAACATCAAGAGCTCACACTCACAGGAAATATCATTCAGTTTTTTCAGTTTCCGGTATTCAATAACGGAGTCTACAATTCTGCCAATGATTCCGATCTTCCAAACAATGGAAGAATCGTCATTGTAGATAGTTGGGAGAAATATCTCAATGTTGCAGAACAGTTCTATATCTCGACGATTATTATCCAAAATGGAGGAGATATTGCTAATGCATCTCGACTTCTCGCTTCGGCGAATGGAGATACTCTAGCAGAAAAACTCGCTTCCTATATATCAGATCCTACGAGCTTGCTTAGAACTGGAGATGCCTCCGTATCTGGGAGTAAGGAGAGTGGTGTGACAGACAAAATATCATCACTTTTTATTCAGAGATTCTTCACGCCGATCAACTCTGGATGAGTGAGTGGAAATAGTGGAGGCAATTCTGGAGGATCATGAGGGGGTGGGGGAAGTAGTGGAGATACTCACAATAGTGCGCCAGGACCGACTCCTGTGAATGGTTCGTGTGGCAGTGCGAATGGTAGCTCTCAGAGTACATTTGCATCTACGGGAAGCAACCTGTGTACCACTGGAACAATAACGAACTTCTCTGGATCAGGTCCATGGAATTGGAGTTGTGGTGGAACGAATAGTGGAACCACGATGAGCTGTAGTGCCAATAAGGCGCCTACGACAGGAAGTGGAACGACAGGAAGTGGAACGGGAAGTGGAACGACAGGAAGTGGAACGACAGGAAGTGGAGGAAATGCCATTCCTCTTCCTACGATTATAGTCTGAGCCTCACCATTATTCGTTTCCTATAGTGGAACTTCGCTTATCACCTGGTCTTCGGCAAATGCGAATAGTTGTACGACTCCATGGGGATCTACTCTCACGGGAGGAATATATACCACTCCAGCACTCACGAGTAGTGTGAATTATACTATCTCTTGTACAGGGACAGGGGGAACGGGGAGTGGGATTGTGGGAGTCATAGTTTCTACTGGAAATCTCCCGCTTGGCACTCTCATCCACGATGGTCCTGCTACGCCAGAACAGATCTCTCTCTATCTCCCTGTTACATGAAGCTGACTCCTCCCTCAGGCTGCCACAGCAACCGTGAGATATAAGCAATCCAATAGCAGTACTTGGATCACTGGGCATCCACTCTTTCGTATACAGCCAGGGTATGATGATGATCTCTCTGCATCGGGCAATAATGCAGATGCTTTTGCTTGGCCACTTATCGGCATGATACCAGGTACGACCTACAATATCGAGGTCACGGTTAGTAGTGGTAGTATATCTGACATAAGAACTCTGACCCATACCACCAAAGCCTTGCCACCAGCTGCAGGGACTGCGAACAAAACTATAGTGGCGGGCTCTAGCAATACACAGATCATCGCAACACTTTCTACTCTCAATCCAGGAGATGTACTCGAATTCAAAAATGGCACTTACAATGTCAGTGGCATCAGCATCAATCAGAGAAATGGCACCGTCAGCGCACCTATATATATCAGGGGAGAATCTAGAAGTGGTGTCATACTGAGAAATCCATCAGGGACCATAATGCAAATAAACTCCAGTAATATGATCATAGAAAACATGACCCTGCAAGGACCTGGTATAGACTCTGGAGTAAATACTGACTCAAAAGGTATTGTCTTTTTTTCGGGTAATCCTGAAACAGGGGTAACGATACGCAATATGACGATCACTGGCGTGGATCTGGGGATCAAATCATATGCAATGGTACAGGGAATAATGATATATAATAATACACTCGTTGGGAATAATCGTTGGGATCAGGATCTCTATGCATATGGTGGGGGTGGTGTACCAGGGGCGGGTGATGGTATACCTGATCTGGATCAAAACGTATTTTGGAATGATGATGGTATCTGTGCTGCCGGGCTGGGTAATGTCGCTTTCAATAACACGCTCTCAGGCTTTGGTGACTCGTTTGCCTTTGCAGCACAAAATGATAGTACATCGATAGGAGTACACTTCTATCGCAATGAAGTCCGCAACTCTGGTGACGACCTCCTCGAGGCAGACTATGGCAGGAGGAATGTATCATTTTATGATAATCGCAGCCACAACTCTATGACGGCACTATCACTTGATCCCATAAAAGGCGGGCCTATGCTCTATGCGAGAAATATCGTTATCAATGCTGGTCGTACTCCTTTCAAATGGAATTCAGATAATGCTGGTCAATTCATCCTAGATAATACCATAGTCAGACCAGCGAGAGGTGGTACAGGATTAGATATAGCGGGCTGGTATGCTCCCAATAACGGCGAACAACATAATATTGGATTTCAAAATAATGTATTTGTCTACAAAGGAGCTTCTGCGAGCTTGCTCTGGCTCGACAATGGCGGGAATATCAATAAAAATATAGACTGGACAAACAATTCTTGGTATCCAGATGGGGCCATAAGTATCAACGGGGTGGGCTCATGGCCGAGTCTCGCAAGTGCCAGAGCAGGGATTCCTGCAGGTCAGGCTCTCTTTAGTGGCATCAACAAAATGTTCACCAATGATACTATACTTCCTGCTGATCCTTTTACCGTCCCTATTCTCCTCGGACCCAATCACTGGACCAATGTCACTGGCACCTATACTCCGACCTTGTTATCCGCATCTTCAGCGAAGAACTCTGGCGTAGTTATACCCAATATCAACGATGGCTACTCAGGCTCTGCTCCCGATAGAGGTGCTATCATCGAGGGTATTGCCAATCCGATATGGGGAGATCCGTCATCACAGCCTATCAATATTCCTTCGGCTCTTTCTCAAAATTCGATACTCTCGAATCTCGCTGTGAACACTGCACTTGACTTGAAGCCGAGTACGAATTATGACTGCCCGAATCTTCTCGGTCATGCGACTTGTGCAACGAGGTCTGACTATTCACGATTCACCTATGATAGTGCTCAGCAGAAGATGCTCTTCTTCGGGGGAGGACATGGTAGTACTTCGACCTTCATGGACAATCTCGATACACTCTCGACCGCTTCCGGATCAAGTCTCGACTGGGTTGAAGACTATCCGACCACTCCATGTTCTGAGATGATACTTGCGAATATGAGTACCATCGATCTCACGGCTCCCGGTGATGGGGGTGATGGTAAGTGGGCGACGACGGGTCATCCATATGCACTCCACACATACGATATGATGGTCTACCATCCTGTACTGAAGCGGCTCATCATATTGACCAAGGCGTGAGGAAGTGGTGGTTGTGTGAGAAATACGACTCATGTTGCGAATGTGACTCTCTCCAATGGCAATGTCACTGATCCTTTCTACTTACCGAAGAAAATCGCTCAATACAATACCCAGGCAAAGACATGGTCCTATGATACGACTACGACTACATGGAATGACTATTCATCATCCGAGTATGACCCTATATCACAGAAAATTGCTATCATCTCCAGTTATGGACTCTGGATCTATGATGCTGCCACACAATCTGGTATTCTCGCTCTCCCACAAGGTCAAGTTCCTGTTGTTCCCTCTGGTGAGAATCTCATCTATTATCCCCCGAATGATACTTTCTACCTGATAGCGACTCAGTGAACAGCCGTGAAGGTCTACGCACTTACGCTGAATCGATCGAACTTCTCACTCTCGAGTATCGTGGAAGTCACTGGCATGACCAATGTCCCTTCAGCGTTGATCGGAAAGGAAGTCGGATGGGCATATGATACTAACAACCAGAATATCGGAGGAGGGATTATCAATGGCATATTCCATACGTACAATCCTCTGACCAACGCATGGAGCG
Source organism: Candidatus Altimarinota bacterium (assembly GCA_043742285.1). Classification (GTDB taxonomy): domain Bacteria; phylum Patescibacteriota; class Gracilibacteria; order BD1-5; family UBA2023; genus STC-74. Next base: position 2,237 of record JAYTYQ010000156.1, on the reverse strand, counting down.
CCACCACGATGAATGCAAGTAGTACAGCTGGTCATACTATCAATTCCATGAACTTCCATGTCCTCGATTTTGATCCCGTGAATGGCGTCTACGTATTCCAGTCCAGCGCAGCACCGGGCTATGGAAGTCGGACATGGGCATACAAGCCATAGAGCAATATTCCTTCATGGGTTCCTGCACCAGAAAGAGTCTCGACACTCACGTAATCGACTAAAAACTGACGAGCTCATTCACTAGCACTTTTGTAGCACAGTATTTCTGTATCCGTATTGTTCTGATAAGGTTGGTTTTCCTATGGGAGACCAACCTTTACTTTTGATCTCTTGTGATCAATTCCACTCTCATCGATATAGATGATGTTTCATTGCTTGGTAATCTCCTGAATCTGTCTTATGGTTTCGATTACGATTTTGAAAGCATTCCGATATTCCTCGTTTCTTTCTCGATATGCCACCTCTTTTTTTTATAACTATAGTGCATACTCTTGAGGCGTTTCCATATTGCTACTTCAGAGACATTGAAATAATCTCCCATGTCTTTGAGAGTGGCATTGATATGATCTTTTGCATACGATCCTAATGCTTCATCTGAGAATTGTTTCTTCCTGCCATTCCTATTCCTTTTATCTGTAAGACTCTCTCATTTTTTCAGAAGAGCACTCCATACCTTGATAGTATTGAGAGAAATATTCATTGCATGAGTAATCCACTCGAGAGTCTTTCCATTGTTTCTATGCTCTATAAAGAGCTCTTTTATCTGGTCACCGTACACTGATCGTCCCATATATGCTTGTTATTACAGAGTAGTAATGAGGAGTATCCATATATTACTGTGTTAATCAAGGTAAAATACTATATAAGAAGTGGGTCTACAATCCAAAAATCAAATCCGTTATCTATATGCCTCGTGCGAATCCGAATGTAGCAAGCTGAGATGACATTGTCTACGTCTATCGACCACAATAAGGTCGCTTGCAATGAAGAGTTCGATGAAAGCTTATTTTACTCGGCAGACTTCGAGATTCTTATAGGTGTCATAGAGTGCCCAGAGAAGTCCAAGAATTCCGAGAACTTTGATCTCGAGTCCAGAATAAGGAAGGATATTCATGAGAGGCAAGAGTCAGAAATATGAGGCAAGTGTGAGTCCACAACACGAACATCCTGAGAGGATCGTTCCCATGATGCCTCCGATAGTACCGATGCCTGTCTTGTGATGGAGATTCTCCTTATGTCCAAAGGTATAGCCTTTATAGAGGATACCTACGATAAAGAGTGGGAATCCGATAATCATCATCATCGAGAGTGTGATATCGAAATAGGTGCGTACTTTCCCGTAGTTCCCGAACATGATCGCGACATCAGTGAAGTTCCACCAGAGATATACCCCGAGCAGTATGAGCACGATGAATACCAATATGAGATACCTATTGCGAAATGGTTTCATGAGATTGGAGAACATATGAAGAAGAAGTTTGAATATTAGAATATATGTTCGAGCCATTCATGGATCGGAGTCGCGATCGGTGAGAGCCATCCATAATTATTCGATCCACAACTCGCGGGATCAGATTTCTGATTGTATTCATGAGCGGTCTTCGCGACCTTGCTGAGATAATTTTTCTTCACTTCTTGAGCTGTTCCTGTTCCATACCAGATGAGAAGCTGATCCTCACTTTCGACGACAAGATTCTGAGGGTTTCTCACACTTTCACCGTTGATAAAGTAGAAAATACTCTTCCCGCTTCCACTGAGATACATCTTCCCATAGTCATCGACGAGGTATCCACTTCCCATTCCCCATTCGAGGTTCGCGAAGAGGTCTCACCACGTCGATGCTGCCATATGCACATGGACGAGATCACCCTGGTTCTCATGGAGATGGATGCGATCCTGAGGCTTCACGTCGGTCGTGATATTGCATCTCGAGGTCTCTTCCATATAGATATCCCGACTGAAGTCCCACACTTTCCCATCGATGAATACTGCGAAGTTTGCATGATAGTGGACTTGAAATGGTCTGGGAAGGAAAATATACGTGACTCATGCTGTGATGGCAATGAGAATCAAGATGGAGAAAATTTTGATAAAGAGTTTCATGGATGTATTAGGTATTAGGTATTAGGTATCAATGAAGTCCTAGTCTCAACTCTAAGTTCGAAGCCCTCAGATTCCATTCTACTGCTATTCACTCGCATCTACTCGACCGCCTGTGCCATCACTTCGAGGCATCCCATAGCG
>JAYTYQ010000155.1:0-1182 GCA_043742285.1 Candidatus Altimarinota bacterium | reverse complement strand
AAAGTAAGTCCAGTGTTTCCATACCCCTCCCAGCCTCCCCTAAAAGGGGAGGAATCTCTCCCCCTCATAGGGGGAGTAGGAGGGGGTACTCAGAGATATCTCATCCCTCCTCCCACTCTCTGTCCTGATTGTAGGCAACAGAGACGACTCTCGTGGAGGAATGAGCGGAAACTCTATAAGAGAAAATGTGATGCTACAGGGAAAGAGATGTTTTCCATGTTTCCTCCCACATCATCTTTTATCATTTATCATCCAGAAAAATGGTATGAATATGATTTTATCCTGAGAGACTCCACGACGTATGACTTTCAGAATAGCTTCTTTTTTCAATTTTGATTTTTCTTTCAGAAGACTCCACTGTTATGACTCTCTGTAGCGTATAATGAGAATTGTGACTATACGAATCAGTGCGGGAACTCAAAAAATTGTTATTACTCCTTCGATGTTGGGATGAGTGAGGATTCACTTTATTGTAATTTTATAGATGACTCTTCATCTCTTGTGGATTGTAGCTCATCTCACGAATCCCATAATTGTTATAGTTGTGTAGATATTCTGCAATGTATGGGGAGTTCTTTTTTATCGCGGTGTAGTGATTGTTCATTTTCAACACGACTGATTGACTGTACAGGTTGTCAGTACTGCAATGAGTGTATCAATCTCACCAATGCAAAATATTGCTATAGAAATAAACAGTATTCAAAAGAAGAATGGGAAGTTAGAGAAAAGGGGAACTCCTTAGATGAGATGAGCTGGCAAGATTTTCTCCAAAGCGCTCCGAGAAAAAATCTCATTCTCCTTTCCTCCCCAGAATGTATTTGAGATCATGTAGCTTTTTCTCGAAATGCTCACTCCTGTTTTGAAGTCAAAAATGGTGAAAACGTCAAATATGTTAATCGATCTCGAATTCTCAAAGACTCAATGGATATCAGGTGATTCTGAAATAATCTCCAGATGTCATATGATTCGATTGCGGTTGGTATCAATGCATATAATATACTGTTTTCTCAGCATTGTTGGAGCAATGTATCGGATTTATTGTATTGCATGTACTGTACTGGTGGAACAAAAAATTGTTTCGGGTGTATCGGTCTCAAGAATAAACAGTACTGCATCCTCAACCGCCAATACACCAAAGAAGAATATGAAATATTAGTACCGAAGATTATAGAGAAGATGATG
>JAYTYQ010000154.1:0-5828 GCA_043742285.1 Candidatus Altimarinota bacterium | reverse complement strand
CCACTAAAATTATAGAACTTAGTTGACCTATGCAGCAAATTGTGGCAATGTTGCTAAATCTTACGAATGATGAAATAAATCAATCAGGAATATCACTATGGTGAGGGATTGGATCTGGTCAAGAAAGAATATATATTTGAATATCTGCACCAACGAATGCTCTCGGATATGCAGTTTTTAGTACTCAACCAATTCGCCAACACCACTAATTTGCGCTCTTCGAATAACTACACGACATCCTTATTCTGTGTTCTCGCAGATCCGAGAGAGACGAGAAGAGTCGACACCTATCTGTCGGCTCTTTTTCCCGAGAAGTCACGCAGCTACATCCAGAAGATGATCGAGGAAGGCCATATCACAGCGAATGGAGCACACTTCACAAAGAATAAGAAAATCTATCGAGGAGATATCATCGAGATGCAGTGGAAAGTCGAGGCTATGCAGATCGAGGCAGAAGATCTTGGGATCGATATCATATTCGAGAATGATGACTTCGCGATCATCAACAAGGATGCCGGGATGAATACACATCCAACCCCGTGAGCCGAGGGGAGGAAGGGGACACTCGTCAATGCCCTCCTTCATCATTTTCAGACGCTCTGAGTTCACACAGATGATGGTGACTATACCAATCCTTCGATCATCAATGGTGTCGAGCGACCTGGTATCGTGCATCGACTCGATAAGGATACGAGTGGCGTGATCATCATAGCGAAGAATGATCGTTCGATGCATGCACTCCAGCTCAAGATCGCAAAACGAACCATAGAGAAGACCTATCTCGCACTCGTTGTCTGAATCATGAAGGATAGAGAGGGGTATATCGAATCCTTCATCGGGCGAGATCCCTATGATCGCAAGAAGATGACGGTCAACGATCCCGTCAATCCAAAAATCGCTAAAACGAAATTTATCAATAGATGATCTATCCTTGATAGATACTCGATTCTAGAAGTTGATCTACTCACAGGAAGAACCCATCAGATCCGAGTCCACCTCGCATCGATCTGATTTCCTATTCTCGGAGATAAAATCTATGGAAGAGACCGTGAGAATATGGAAGCACGCGAACAGTATGGGCTCACGCGTCAGTGGCTTCATGCATGGAGACTGAAGTTCAATCTTTTTGGACAGGATTTCTCATTCGAATGACCACTCAAAAATGATCTCCTTACTATTGCTGGCATTGCCGAGAAAATATAGCGATTTCTTTTGGAATACAGGGAGTTTTTTGTATACTAGACGAGTTCTGGATTCTCACTCATATGAGTACACTCTCTCCTTTGCAAAAGAGCAAGATCTCTTCCGCCACGGCGGACCTTCGGCACTATGTCGAGATGACGAAAAATGGTAGCGTATACCTTATATCTCATCGTTTATACCCTCTATCTCGTTCCTCCTCATGAATCTCCGACAAAAACGACTCGCCGATGTCATCCGAACCTATGCGAGTCAAGCCATCATGGACTATGAACAGATGCGACCCCACCAGTTCGGGATTATTTCTGTGATTGCGGCTGAGGTGAATCAGGACTATTCCTATGCAGATATTTATATCAGTGCTCAGGAGCATGAGAAAGAACTTCCTCACTTCATAGCGCCAACAGCTCATGGCATCGAACGACATATCGGCAAGGAGTTCTCCCTCAGAAAAGTCCCTCATATTCGCTTCAAGCTCTCGAGTGAGACTCGCAAAGAAACCAACATTCTCGACCTTATCAATACCCTTGACCACCAGTATGGACTTTCTCAGATGGATTCGTAACTTCTCGAAGCGCTACAAGAATCGTGGTTTTCAGACGGAGATACGAAAAGAGAAGCAACAGAAATACTTATTTCGAGATGCTTGATCATCACTCCAGACAAAACGATGAGGCATTTTTCGTGAGAAAAAACAAGCACTGAAGCCATTCACAAATTTCTTTCAGGAGAAAATACTGAAGCAGACTTCATTTTTCTTCGAAGATCAGAAGATGCTTGGTTATATTGGGATTTTTCTCATTTTGCTCTGCGGATATATTCTCCTCTTCTCTTCCTACTTCCAGATCTCTCCGTCCAAAGTTCTCATCGAGAATAATGGTGATGGTATCGATATCAATATTGCGTACCGAGCCATTGAGGATATTTATGGCCAAAATGTCTTCCTCTTTGACGAATGATCTCTCGCACTCAATCTCAAGAAATATCAAAACAATATCGAGAAAGTGAGTATCGAAAGACTTCTCCCAACAGGACTCAAGATTGTGGTCAAGAGTTTTCCAGTTCTCTACAAAGCGAATATCGCCTCACGACCGACTAAGTTCTGGTGACTCTCCTCCAATGGAGTTCTCGTACCTCTCGCAAGAGAAAAAATAGATAAACTTCCCTCTTTCGAGATCATTACCGATATCGGAGAGGATGAACTCCTGGACTACAAGACTATCATCAATGAATCCAAGCTTCTTGCTATGAGGAAAGTGATCGAAATACTCAAGCTAGAATGGGATGGTATTCGATTCGGGAAAGTCCGTTATCTCATTCGAGAAAATGAACTGCATATTTCTCTCGAAAATGGCAGTCGCATACTCTTCGCACTCCAAGACTTCTCGATCAATGCAAAAAATACGGATATATATTCCAATCTCAAAAATCAAATCCTCACTTTCAAGGCATACATGAAACAATATCGATCAGTATTAGATTCGGATGGTCTTGTATACATTGATGTGCGTATTCCTGGCAAGGTATTCACTTGTAAAATCAAGGATGTTTGTGCGAAAAATCTCACTCTCATATATTGAGAAAATTATCAATAAGAACTATGCTCTCTAAAAAAAACATCTCCTGTGTAGTTCAAGAAGTGGTTCAGGAGTATTGAGGCAGGAAGATCGAGCTCGATTATGAAACTCCATTTCAACTGCTTATGGCAGTGATTCTCTCAGCCCAAACAACAGATAAACAGGTCAACCGGATCACGCCCCCATTTTTTGCTCATGTTCGCGAAGCTCGTGATATTATCGATATACCCATCGAAGAGATCGAGTGATATCTGAAGTATGTGAACTTCTTCCGCAATAAGTCTCGCTATATCCAAGCAACTGGAATTCGTCTCGCGAAAGAACAGAATGGAATCATCCCGAATGATCTCGCACTCCTGCAGACTTTTCCAGGTATTGGCATCAAGACAGCCAAAGTCGTCCTCTCTGTCCTCTACGACATGCCCTATGTGGGTGTCGACACACACATCCATCGTGTGATGAATCGTATAGGAATCGTGAAAACCAACACCCCAGAACAGACCGATACAGCTATTGAAGCGATATTGACCCGAGAAGAAAAACGGGTATTTCATCATCCTTGCGTTCTCCATGGACGATACACCTGTATTGCTAGACAACCTAAATGCAAAGATTGTAGACTACAAAAATGGTGTGCTTATTATAAAGAGCACCATTGAAGAAATATCTATATGAACCCTAGAGACTGAGTTGTCCAATAATATCATCGAGTCCAGTATCATCCGTTGGATTCTGGCTTCTCGAAGTACTTCTCGGTGCTGAATTCAAATCTCGAGAAACCATCTCTTCATACATTCTCTGGTGAAACTGGAGAACACGAAGTGCATACTCTTTCGTGAGGGCCAGTCGGATATTTCCTCTGGTATTGATCGTATCGATTTGGATCAGGGTACTCTCGATATGACGAGTGGGATCGAGAGCAGTATCAGCTTCACCGAGAGCATATCGGACGATGGTTCTCAGATAGACCGAAGCATCATCCGCAAGACTCAATCTTGGGATCATACTGCTCACGATAGATGAAGAAGAACCTATAGAACGAGAATTCGTAGAACTTATAGAGGATGTATTTTGTATAATGCGTCCAGAACTGTTCATCTCTCGATTCATGAGCATGAGCTGTGATGTCAGTCCGGTCAGATCATTGCTGATGAATATCGTTCCATTGATCGTCTGATATCGAGAGACATTTTGTACAGGAGCCGATGAGAATATCTGAGGAGTTCCGAGAGAATTGGAAGATGAGCTTCCACCTCCGCCTCCTCCGCCTCCTCCACCTGGACCACTTATCGCTCATTGAATCGACGGTGTCGATGGTGAGCCGTGAGCACTACTCGTGATTGAGACAATCGCCAGACTACTCTGCAGCAATCCATCGTTGGCACGATATCAGAACGTATCTACTCCTACATATCCGATATTGGGCGTATAGGTAAATATTCCTGATGCCGTCATTGAGACCGTTCCATTCGATGGAAGTGTCGAGAGGGTGAATGAGAAGATGCTACTATCAACATCCGATACTAGAGATGTGAAGACTGCTGTGTATCCGCTATCACTGAGAATATTTCCTGTGATGGTGAAATTACCAGAATTGACGCTGGGTGCATCATTGACGGGAAGAACATCGATCGATATGGTACGAACTGGGGAGGAGAGAAGTCCATCAGACGTATGATAGGTGAAGTTGAGTGTACCATTGAAGTTGAGTGTTGGAGTGAAATTCACCGTTCCCGAAGCTTGGAGTGCGAGCGTGCCTGTTGCTACTGACGAATCGAGGATAAAGCTAATGGTATCTCCATCAGGATCACTTCCTGAGAGGGTGAATGAAATAGCAGTATCCTCATTGGTCATATAGGTACCCGTTGCAGCGAATGGAGCAGAATTCGTACCAGACATGATGAAATTCACAACTCCCGTATTCGAAATACCACCTTGTCCGTCATTGACCAAGTAGGTGAATGAGTCACTTCCAGTATATCCATAGGCAGGATTGTACGTATAGCTACCGCTATTCATCAGAGAGAGGATACCATGAATAGGAAGTGTCGATGAAGTGAACGTCAAGACAGAACTATCAATATCCGTTCCTGAGAGGGTTCCAGCAAAAATATTTCCATTACTTGCATAAGAGTTTCCCGCAATCATGTACGATGTCGTATAGGCAATGGGAGGATCATTCACTGGAAGTATCGTTAAGGCTATGGTAGCAATATTGGAATCGAACATTCCATCATTCACATGAAACGTGAAGGAATCTGATCCATTATAGTTCGCATTCGGGACATAACTGAATACTCCTGTAGCCGTCACTGAAATAATTCATTGTGTAGGAATAGTATTGATCGTATAAGTGAGTGTCGCGCTTTCTGGATCATACGCAGGCAAACTTCCTGTGAATACTGTATCTTCATTGAATGAGAAGGTACTTCCAGATGCGACAGGTGGAGTATTGGAAGGAGTGATATTGAGATTTACCGTTGCTATATTCGACAGGAGCATTGTCTCATCGACGAGTCTATAGGTAAATATATCCGTTCCTGAATACGTCATATTCGGAGTATAGAGAAATCCTGTAGCTGTTGGTACTATGCTGCCATGTATTGGATTCGTGAATCCAGTCAAAGAAAGGAGTCATGAAGCAGAATCGACATCATAATCATTATTCATTACAGGAAGGAAGAGTGCAGTATCTTGAAGAAGTGAGAATGAATCATTCACTGTCACAGGAGCATCGGGTACTGGAGTAATATTGAAGTCGATATTGGCACCACTGGAATAGAGAAAACCATCAAATACCCGGTAGATGAATGTGTCTGTTCCATTATAGTTCGCACTTGGAGTATAGGTGAATGTAGACCCTACGAGATTCACTGTTCCATGCATCGGCAAAGTACTCACGGTGAATGAGAGTGGATCTCCATTGATATCAGAGCCTGAGAGAGTATTGGACAATGGTGTATCTTCAGCGGTCACATAGACCGCTCCAGAATCGGTCGGTGCAGTATCAGGAACAGCTACATTGATGTTGATCGTCCCTGTATTGGAGAG
>JAYTYQ010000153.1:0-17572 GCA_043742285.1 Candidatus Altimarinota bacterium | reverse complement strand
TTACATTTTTTATCCATATGTGATATATTTTATGAATTAGATGGCATCAGTATGGCATAAACTCATAAAAATAACCACACAAAAAGTTACATTAAGTCGAAAAACAACTAAAAATCGAAGTCAAAAGTTCGCGTGTCCCACCCAAATCTCATCTTGATATGCTCTATCGGATGGATTTGAGGGAGAGGGATACCATACTTTCTGTGGAATTCGAGCTCAATCCGTTGTATCATATAGAGTTTGCCCGTTACTCTGCATCGTATAGCCCAGTTCAATACATCATCAGGAATAGTATCGATCGTATCAGGAATCCTATCTCAAGGGATGGTTTTTGCGATACCCTCAGGAGTGATCTCTTCTCGGTCTGACCAATGAAATCATTTATGTTGAGCCTCATTTTTTGTGAGAGGATCAAATATGTTTCCAAGAGATTCATTGTAAGCAAATGGTGCATACTTCGGATCAAGGAATTCCCCCCAAGTTCACTCTTTTTGCATTTGTCATATGATTTTCTTTACGGTACTTTCCCAATCTTCCTTGGAGTATTGTCTATTGAAGATGCAGTACGACTTGTCTCGGAGTCATGAACATCCAAATATATACTGACAATTATTACATTTATGACAGTAGAGATTGTAGTATGATCCTTCCCAACATGTGGTCGAAAAATAGATATTCGAAATATTGAGCCCGACATCAATAGAATTATAAGAAAGACGAGTAGTATCTCACCAGAGTGAAATATGTGCAGAATCATATGATTGGAATGAATCGGTAATATAGAGTACATCTTCGCAATTGTTGACATTGTAACATTCATATGCATTTCTCGAATTATAACAAAAATCTCCAACCGAATCTGTAGAACCAGTAAGGACTCCAGGCTCGAATCAAGCTACTCGAATAATTCCTTGTACATTTTTCTCAAAATGTTTCCTAAATATAGGATCACTTCTGAGTTTTGAAAGAGTGGATTCGAACTCTTCTGGTGTACATGCAGTATTCAGAATCTGATATTTCTGGTTCCTGAGTCATACGCATCCGAGGAGATTCTGACATCCATCACACGAGAATATATATCTCGAATCTCGACACTCTGAGTTATTCCATCCAATATGAATATTGTAACATTTTTTGAGATGCTGAGAATATGAGCAATTCTGACATTCTATGATATTATTCGAATCGAGAATATGAGTCGAATGGAATATGAACCAACCATAGAGACATTTCTCATTATACGCACTATTGAATGTGAGATAGCAATCCTTCGAGGGTCCACATCCGTTGACGAAATCGCTATTCTCGATATCTCTATAGCCATTATCCAGAGCAGGTACGGGAACAACTTTCCAGATATGAGCAACTTGACTGACGATACTTAGGCTTGAATCATAATCTTTCGCATATTGGATCGGGTCCCAGTTATCACTCCACCAGTGGGGAAGACTGAAAACGGTGAGTGGTGTATTCGGCGGATGTCCACTGATAATATTCTCACCCGTCAGAGCATCAATTGTATGAAATAGGAAAAAATAATTCTTGAATGTGAGTTTCATTCTAAATCTCTCTTCGGGAGAGATTGTTGGGAGTGGAATCAAGAATTTCTCACCTCATATAATAGGCGAGAGCTTATCGAGGAGGGTGATTTCCTGATCAGTTATCGTGAACTCCTTTCATGAGATGCGACAGGTTCGAGTAATGGGCATAGGTTCGTATTTCGAATATAGTCGAAACTAGTAGTTAATATAGATCTTCGTCCGCTCGCTATAGCGCTCATCAGGATGTTTGTGTGGGATGGGAAGTACGTGTTTTCTGTAGAATTCGAGTTCGTGTTTCGTGATGCGAAATGGCTTCTTCGTGACTTCGCACTCAATTGCCCAGTGGAGTACATCATCAGGGATCTTTGATATATCATCAGGGAGTTTTTCTGCAGGTATTGTTTTATCCACTTTTGGGAAAGGGGCTTCATAGTCTGACCAATAAAACCCCTGCCTCAATGCCTCTTCTTTTGTCAGCGGATATTTGTCCATATTCATCGTCTGATTGTATCCGAAGTGACTGTATTTTGCAGGGAAGAATTCTCCCCACTCACCGTCAATTATCATTTTCTCTATAATTTGAGGAACCAGAATTTCATACTCTTCTTTCGTATATTGCTTATTCAAGATGCAGTAGGAGGCATTTCTGAGCCCGATACAACCGAAGCAATGATGAACATTATCAACACAATAGGCAGAGTAGTAGAGATCACTCACATTTGCCCAACAACAGACCGAGAAATATACCGAACTCAGAGATTCTCCGACCTGGTGAGATTCGTATACTTGATCCATACAATCGCCCCATATATCTACATCTAAAGCGAGCCGAGTATCGAGTAGCCCCTGACAATAACGAATATCTTCACTATTTCTTATATCTACAGCATAATGAATACTTTTTGAGTTATGTACTTGATATGAATCCACAATTCCTTCCGAACCTATATTTTTAGGAAGCCTTATGCTGTATTTTTTATCCATTAAAAATTTCTGTACGCTCAGTTTTTGTCTCGCTATAGGTATTTTCTGTAATTCTAAAAGTTTCGACTCATATTCTTCGGCGGAGTATTGTATATTGAGAATACAATACTTTTTATTTATGAGCCCATAACAACCATAACAATTCTGACATCCTTCGCAATCAAATAAAAAAGATGAATCACGGCAATTTTTTACATCAAAAGAGAAGTGCAAATGAAAGCAATGATTCCCATTGAGAACTTCATAGCAATGTTCCAAATACGAACCATTCAAACAATCAAGACTCATTTTACATTCCCATAAGTCAGCAGAATATTGACATGCTTCACATTCTCAGGCATTAAATACGAGATAACAATCCTTAAGATTACTGCAATTATCTGAGTAATCTGAGTTTTCCATCTTTTTTGATATGGCTTTTCCTGGCATCGGTACGAGCTTCTTGAGCTCTCACCATTGGTCAAAAAACGAACGCGAAAAATCATAGTTTCGTCCGTACCCATGAGCATCCCACATATCGCTATACCAATAACCACTCTCATAGACTGGACATGGAGCATCAGGTGAAAAAAGAGAAATGATGTTTTTTCCTGTCGCATCACAGTGTCTCTTGTAGATACTTTTCTCATTTCTCCACGCGTATCGTCGTACCTTTCGACACTTCGGACAGAGTGTTGGAAAGGGAAGATCATATTTATCTCAGGCGATTGTCGGCGCAAGTCGCGTGAGGAAATCTCTGTCAACATTGGTGATATCAAAGGAAGATCGACAGTGAGGGCAGATGCGAGACGCGATGACATCCTCAGAATGATTCATATGCTCGAGAGATACGTATTATAGGGCATCTCCAGTGAGTATATACACGAAAATCTCTTTGTAAAATACAATTCTCGCATATAGTGAACGTCAATATTTATCAGCACTCCCACATGCCACGATGTATCGATATTTCTCACATTCTCACCTTCGCTCAGAGTCGATCGAAATGAGATTTCTCCACGGTCTTCGAACGAGAGACTGGCTATCATCATGATGGGACAATTGATGGCAAGATAGCACTCATAGATTCCTTTTTCGAGACCAAGAGGCGTGACTATCCTGAACGCGGATTCATCGAGAATATGGAGTCCGAACTCCTCCCGATATTGGCGCATATGGAACATACGGGCGTCAGGTGTGATCGAGTGAAGCTCAGTGAGATTGGAGAGAGTATCCGTGAAGAGATCAAGAAGTATGAGATCGAGATCTATGATGTCGTGGGTGAATTTTTCAATATCAATTCCCCCAAACAGATCCAGGTGATCCTCTTCGAGAAACTGGGCATCAAGCCACTTCGCAAGAATAAGACAGGATTCTCGGTCGACAATGAAGTCCTCGAAGAGATCGCAAAAACCCATGATATTGCCAGACTCATCCTCGAATATCGTACCCTTGCGAAACTCGAATCTACCTATATCGAGGGTCTCTCGAAGGCTATAGAACCAAAGACAGGGAGAATCCATACGACCTATGGGCAACTTGGTGCCTCTACAGGTCGCATGAGTTCCAATGATCCCAATCTCCAGAATATACCGACAGGGAAGGGATATCCTGATATGATCAAGTCGTGCTTCATCCCAAGTGAGGGAAATACATTCATCGTTGCAGACTACTCTCAGATCGAGCTCAGGGTTCTCGCATTTCTCTCGCAGGATCAAGGATTACTTGAGGCGTTTGAGAAGGGCGAAGATATCCATACGCGGACAGCGAGATTCCTTTTTCCTTATTCTGTCACTGCGAAGAATGAAGTGATCCAGATACCTGGAAATCTGGATCGCCACGCTCCGCTCGCGATGACCAATCCAGACTGGAAACCTGACTCAGAACAACGTCGAATTGCCAAGACGGTGAACTTCGGAGTGATCTATGGAATCACTGGATTCGGACTCTCGAAAACACTCGGCTGTACTCCATATGATGCAACCGAATATATCAATGCCTTCTATGCACGATACCCACGAGTACGTGCCTACTATGATGAACTTCTCGCCGATGCGAGAGAAGTCGGTTATGTCGAGACGTACTATGGACGGAGGAGAAAGATCGAAGGGATCAATGATGCGAACAGGATGCAACGCTCGATCGCAGAGCGAGAAGCGATGAATATGCCGATCCAGTGAACTGCCGCCGATATGATCAAGATCGCCATGATCGGTATAGATGCGAAAATCCGTGAAACAAATCTCCGTGGCTCGATGATCCTCCAAGTCCATGATGAACTCGTCTTCGATGTCCCACTCGATGAAGAGTGAATATTCATAGAGCTGATCCGTGAAGTGATGGAAGGAGTACTCGTAAACCCTACTTCGTGACTCGTGAAAGAGTACCCGAGCGAGTACCGAATGCCGAATGCCGAGTTCCGAATACCACCGATCCATGTCGATATCCACTCGGGATCCGACTGGGCGAGTGCGAAGGGGTAATAGTACTAAATATTATGGATATCTTTGTGTCGGAGAATACCTATATTCCCTTGAATTCCTCACTGAAATTCCTATACTGCGCATATGTTTGCATTTCCACTCGTGAATCTCATATTCCTCGTGATCCTCTACAACATCCATCGGAAGATATTCTATGGTACGGCATGTATCCAGATTGTTCTCTATACTGCTGGAGTGACGTATGTCGAACAGTCCTTCGATCGCGGAGACAATCAGTTCCTCTACTATCTCTCGCTCACCTGAGTATGACTCATTATCGTCGTTGCAGCTTTTTTCATAGCCATTAGCCTGAATCATCGACATCTCTATAGTGATCATGAATAATTTTGATTCTCTTTTTTTCCGTGCATACATTGGTGCTGATCAGAAGATCGAACGAGTGTTTCATCGTCATTCTTTCGTGATTGCTGAGGATATTTTTCTCTGGACATTTTTCGGGCTGGTGATTCCAACATTTCTCTATGGAGCGGATCTCTTCTCTCTGAGATCAGGACTCGGGAATGAAGTGTATGCTCATATCTATATACTCCTCATCTATGGACTCCTCATGTACAAGCTCTTCGATTGGTATGTGGACGTGTGGATAGCCACGGAACGGACCATCGTCGATATGAAGTGGCGGTGGTTCTCATCAGATCTTCTCTATATTCCCTATGACAAGATCGAATGAGTGGAGATACGTACGAGATCATGGTGGGCAGCACTTCTCGGTATGTCGGATGTCGTCGTGAAGCTTGCCGGATGAGATCAGTTCACGCTCTATAGTGCTCGCAGCCCGAATGAGATCATCTCCTTCATCCAAGATGCCTCTCAACATAAGTGACACGGACTCGAGGACGATGATCGGGAACCCTTCGATATCCTCGTCGACACGCTCTCAGATGTGGTGAAGTGACACCTCACGACTCGTGGTAAGGACTATATTACCCGAGAGTATGTCGACAAACTCGATGATACACTCACGATTGGAAAGCCGATAGATCTCCGAACAGATGACGAGAAGCTCGTGATCGATTCCTGGAAGTCCAAATACAAAAAGAAAAAGGAAGATGATGATCATCCTCACAATGAAAGTCATCATTAGGTACGAATTAGTCTTCAGGATGGTAGATCCTGAGCTATGGTATACTCAGGATGACGGTACAGAGATTCCAAGGAATCTCACACAAATAACAAATAATCAATAAAAACTCCTTTCTATTTTCTCATTTTTTTCTTATGCGAAACATTCTCTTGGCATTCTTGATTTCATTTTTTACTGTTTCTTCTCTCTTTGCTAGTAGTATTCCTGATGGTGCTATCTATTCTGGTGATGGTACACACTGGTACAGTACATCAACCGTAGGAACGAAGACAACACTCATGGTCGATGGTCTAGAGAAGGGGTCATATGATTATATCTCTTCGAATGACTATGTATGAAATACGCTCTATAGCGCGGTGGGCAATACGACTGAGCCAGCAAAGACATACCTGCTCAAAGATGGGAATATCGTAGATTCAGCACCGATTCTCACTCTGGTGACAGAGTATTTCCCGGTACACAAAATCGTGGGATACTCCACCCTTGATGCATGAGTATTCCAACTCAAGCACATGGATGGCACTATCATCTTCTCAGACAATAATGCAGGATCATATTCATCTGTATCATCTCTTGCCCCAGGTATCATCCAATCCACCGTATACGACAAGAACAACAGTATTATGACGACGTATATCAATGAGAAGAAGATCCCTGGAACCTCGAATTCCTTCATAGGAACTCTCAAAAAAGGAAAAACATCAGAACTTCTCTTCTCTTCTCTAAATCAGGAGAATATGACCCTCATGTTCTATAATCCCAAATCTCAGAAATTCCGAAAACTTCCAACCTATGATGGAGTGGGGACGTATGGATATACGAGCGATACTCTTAGTAATATCAAGGAGTTCCAGTATTCTCTTATGATAGGGGAGAAGTACGCGATTGCGGATATCTCTGGAAAAATAGTTTCTGATGAACGATTCGATAGTGTCACGAGCATTACTTCCTATGGAGATGCTCTGATGACCATCTTCAAAAAGTGAGAGAAGACCTATTTCTCATTTGGTAAAACTTCATTTGACAAGAGTACCTACGGACCATACGATCAGATTGATAGCTTCAATGTATCATATGGATTCAATTCTGTGAATTATACCTCTGTCAAACGATGGTCGATATTCGTCCAACGAAATGATAAGAATTATATCATCGTGAATGGGAAGGAAATCGCAATACAATAAGTAAAAACTCATAGCTAAAGAACTATCCTCTAAGCCCATAACCCAATAATCTCCGCCTACTAACCTACTATTCTTATGAACTCAGAGATCATCCTCCATGCCGCAGACTATCCGAGAGAACGCGAGAGTATCGAGATCATCATCGATAAGAATCTCTCAGGAAAACTCGATTCCTATGTGAAGAAATTCCACAAGTGAGAAGAGCCTGTCCGAGTCGAGCTCACCCTCAAGCGTGAGAATGATGGACAAGCAACGGGAAAACTCATCATCACTCTCAACAAGAAATCATATCGTTCTGAACGTGAGAATTTCGATAACCTGTATGACCTTGTGAATCATCTTTTTGGTCATATCAAGGATCAATTGGTAGACTAATTGTATCGAGAAATCTCTCTAATCATTATTGTTTCATGTCTATACTTTTTGGTATTCTTCTCACATTCCTTGTCTTTCTCATTGTGGTTCTGATCCATGAGCTTGGACATTTTGCGACGGCGAGACTCACAGGGATGAAGGTACTCGAGTTCGGATTCGGGATTCCACCCAAATTATTCCGAGTTTTCACGGATAGGCGAGGAACTGAGTATACATTCAATGCACTTCCCATAGGAGGATTCGTCCGGATCAAGTGAGAGGATCCGATGAGTATGGAATCTCTCGATCCAGATGCATTCTCAGCAAAACCATGGTGATCACGAGTTCTTGTTCTCGTTGCTGGAGTTGGGATGAATTTTCTCCTGGCAATTGTGATTTTATTTGGATTTTTCTATCTGGGAACAGCCCCTATTGCTCCGAATTTTCTCACAGAGAAGGACTATCATTCTCGTCTCCTTCCCAGTCCAGATGCTGCTATCAAGAGTGGCTATATCTCCGCTACTGGCATAGAGCTCACTCCACTCTCGGGAAGTATTGCAGAGAGATCGTGAATACGTCCAGGTGATCTCTTGATCTCTGTGGATGCACGAGTACTCGATCATGTAGAAGATCTCATGTGAGAGATCAAGAAAAATCAAGAACTGCATATGACACTGTATGGAACAGGAGGAGCTCGAGTCGTGTCACTCACTCCACAGAATGGGAAGATCGGGAGCTATATTGGCTATAGATATCTCTCTGTGAATAAGGAATTCAAGCTTCAATATTCCTTCTCTGATTCCCTCCAGAATGCTCTGAGTGAGACATTCGTACTATCCTATATGACTCTGGATGTTCTCGGAAAAACGCTCAAAGATCTCATCCTCCCGAATACTCAGAAAGATCGAGAAATCGCTGAAGCGATGGTGGCAGGACCTATCGGTATGGGAGCGTGATTCATCAGTCTCGTCGATCTCTGAGTGACATGGAAGATGATTCTCATGATCATCGCCATGCTCTCAATCAATCTCGGAGTGATCAACATTCTCCCGTTTCCGGCTCTCGATGGAGGACGACTCGTCTCGACGACGATCAGATCACTCCTGCCGCAGAAGATGAGAAATTCATCACGAGGACAGAAGGTCGAGACATATATCCATACTTTCGGTATGATTCTCCTCTTGGGATTCTCCCTATTCATAGCTATTCTCGATATCTCTAAGCTTCTCTAATATGCAGAAAATATATAGAATGCATACTTCATAATTCCAATCTCATATGACCTACTTTGCATTATTCTGCCTCACTTTCTGAAGTATCGTGATACTCTATCCAGAATTCCTTGCTTATTTGATCGGGTTTTTCTTCATATTTATTGGGATAAATACACTCTTCATTTCCAGGGCATTCATGCGGAAGAGTAATCCCAATAGTGAGAAAAAGTGGGCATTCGGAAGCTATGAGATTATTAAAAAACGCTAATGTTATCACTTGTTTTCTCGAGCATTCTCTTTCTCCTCTTTGTATTCTTCCCAATTCTTCTGTGGGGATATGGAGTGAATATGCTCTCACACCATGAATGGAATCGTATCAGGTTCCTCTATGGTATGATCGGAGGCGGACTCTCAGTACTGATACTCTATTTTTTGAGAACGCTCTTGGAAGGATCACTCCTGATACGTATATTCACGAGCATCAGTATCATCATAGTGATACTCTGATTCGTCTGGTGAGCAACTGCACGAGGTTCTATCTATGCAAAAGTATTTCTTCGGAAGATGGCATTCCTCCATGCAGCATTTTTTCTTGGGATTATCTTGCTGATCGAATACATATTTTTCGAATCCTGATATATATTTGATTGAGCTGTGCCGATTCTTGGGTCGATCATGTGATTTGTTTTCGCGGCATCAATCGAAGAATCCCTCAAGCACCTCTCGAGTGTTGGACTGACGGCAAAACAGTTCAGATTCACACGCAGAGATCTCCTCATATTTGCTTTCTTCATCACCCTCGGTTTTGTCTTTGTCGAGAATATTCTCTATCTGATACTCGCCTTTCCTCATGGTATATCTGTACTGATTCTCACAGGAATGAGTCGATCATTTTTCTCACTCCTAGCACACCTTCTCTCCGCAAGTATCTGTGTGATGTTCTGGTGGAGGGCCTTGTGATATGGTGTCTTCTCGTGGAAGTATAGTCTCACTTTTCTCAGTGGATTCATCCTTGCGACGTTCGCTCATGCACTCTTCAATATACTTGTAGAACATGCACCGTATTGGTGACTTATACTCTATGCGAGTATAGCATATATAGTATTTACTCAGTGGCTCGCCCTCGATACTGAGTGAGTGTAAATGTTCTCGATCATCCATCACCTTGGGCAATATGGATGGATTTGGTAGGTTGGACACTCTCACCGAGAATCTCTGGCCACTCAATGAGGCATATATTGCACGGATCTTCGAGGATATCATCGCCTCCTATGAGTGAGAAATCAGCGAGAGAGTCGAGTCTATAGAGATCACAGTGATAGATATTGTCTCCATATTTCTGATAGTATATATAGGTCGGACTTCGGACGATCAGGTCTGGATTATTGAAGTGTTTTCTCAGAAGTGCTCGAATGAGTGTACTCTTTCCAGCTCCGAGATCACCAGAGAGAAATATCCGATCTCACGCAAAGAGTGGAAAGAGGAATTCAGAAAGTCACTCTTCCGATACGTGAGAATAGATGTCAACAGATTTATCCTTCATATTTTGCATGTGTTCTCTTTTTGTGATATGCTACAGAGAGTATTCATAATTCCATCGTATGCAAGTCAATCACGTTCCTGCACCAGTTGCCCTACAGAATCGATTTCCATGGATTCTCTCACTCACACTTCTCACGATCGTTGTCCTGTGAAGTCTGAGTCTGGGACTCTATAATCTCTATCTCGATCGTCAGATAGTCAATATTCGAATAGCAACAGCAGAAATGGATAGGAAGATAGATACACTTAGTCAAAGCAAAGAAATCATCATTACCAAAATTCTCAGATCCAATACACTGAGACCTTCTCTCGATATCAATGGCCTCATCAAAGAATTCCAACGAGTTGCCCTCGCTTCCAACGTCCGTCTCACCGGATTCAATGTCGCAGGTGATACCCTCTCGACAACACTCACAGCAACTGAGTGAGATCCGCAGATTCATCCAGATCCAGCATCGACCATCATCAAGATGATGCGAGAGTATGCGAGAGGGCAACAGTATTTTGCACTTGAGCCCATCTCGAGTATTGCCTGAGATGCTAAAACCCGAACGACATCGATACAATTCAAAGTGGTCGGGAAGAAATACTAGAATCAGATACGAGATACAAGATAAAAACTAAAAGATATAAGAGCAAAAACAACCATCCTAGCATTCTCTCATTCTCTCATTCTCTCATGCTCTATAATTCATTCTTCGCTTCTCGCCAATGGTATCTCACATCATATAGTTTATAGCCCGTTTCTTCCCCATCTTATACCTTACTCTTCTCTTTATGCACAATGAGCCCATGAGCCATGAGACACACATTCGACAAAATAGAGTTCTCGCGCCGATTGTCCTCGCCCTATCGATCATCCTCGGAGTATTCCTACTCAGACCATTCTATACGAACACTATCGAACAATCAGTGATCACTGATCGAGTTCAATCAACGTTGGAAGGGAAGACAGATACTTATAATTCTCTCCTGAAGGTTCAGGAACTCCTCAATTCTGGAACAACGAGCGATCTCAGCAAAAAAGTGGCGCAACTCAATCAGGGATTCAATGTGAGTGATATCATGGGATCAGTCATGCTCAATGACTATACAAAATCCACACTCTCGGCGAATGCGCCTATTGCCATAGGATCGATATCCGTGAGCAAGTGAACGAAGCTCCCAAGTGGACTCTCACTCGGGCAAGTATCAACCACGATCACTGGAGGAGATATGTATGATGTGATCAATTATATCACCTACCTCACGACCAATTCTCGTTATGCATTCTCGATCGATAGTATCTCCTTGCCACTCGATACGGATCCATCGAAAGCGTACGCCAATGCAGGAAAGTTCTCACTTGGACTCTCACTGAGTATGTACTATTATGAATAATTGTGAATTGTTAATTGATAATGGTTAATTGATATATGAATCTCTTCTTTTCCAGCATCTCGATCAAAGATAAAGCACTCTTCTATGAAAATGTAGCCAATCTTCTCGAATGATGAGTGACACTCGTATCAGCACTGAAGTGAATGAAGGATCGACTCTCTGAGTGAAAGCTCCAGGAATGAGTCGATAACCTTCTCTTCTTTGTCGAATGAGGCGATGCCATCAATATCGCGATGAGAAAACTTCCGAATTTTTTCTACGAACAAGAGATAGCGATTGTCGAAAGTGGTGAACAGACAGGTATGCTCAGACAGGCATTCCTCGCAATTGCTCGAGATCTGCGTGAACAAGAAGATCTCAAGAACAAGATCATCAGCGCGATGACCTATCCGATCATCATCATGATATTTCTCATCATCGCACTCTCGATCGTGATGATCTATGTGATTCCACAACTCATGCCGATCATTGGGAATATGGCAGGAGATCTTCCTTGGACAACGAGAAGTCTCATATTCACGAGCAATTTCTTTCGATACAATGGAATATATCTCATCCTTATTCTCGTATCAGGATGACTCTTCTTCCAAGGGTATACGCGGAGTGATTCAGGAAAGAGATGGTGGGACAATGAGAAACTCTATTTTCCACTCTCAGGGAAGGTCTACAAGAACTATCTCATCGTACGCTGTATGTCGACATTTCACCTCTTGACTAGCTCCTGAGTGAGTATTGTGAAGACACTGAGGCTCACAGGCCAGAGTGCGGGAAACAAGATTATCGATGAGTTATTCTCACTCATAGCTGAGGATATATCGCATGGAACGAAGATCTCTGGATCGATGAAGGATCGCGATCAGACTTGATTTTTCTTCTCGCCCGACATACTCCAGATGATCGAAAGTGCTGAGAAGACTTCCACAATCGGAAATGTTGTCGAGAAGATTGCAATCCAGTACAGAAGGGAAGTAGATCTCGCACTGAGTACTATGGTGAAGTTTATTGAACCGATTGCACTCCTTTTGGCTGGAGTTTTTGTACTTTGGTTTGCTCTGTCTATTTTTTCGGCTATTATGCAGATCGTATCACTTGCTGGGAATTAGTTATAACTTTACAACTTGAAAACTCAAGGTACGCATTCCGGGTTTACTCTCATAGAACTCATGATTGTGATGGCGATTATTGTCATTCTCATGAGCATTACGCTTTTTCCGTACAATTTCTATATGCAGCGTTCTCAAGTGGAGAAAAATATTGATAGCATTGCCCAAGAATGGATACTGCTGCATAATGATATCAAGAATGGACTTCTCTATGATTCCAACGCTCATGCTCATTTGTATCTGGATTTTGCATCTGGATCTGAGAAGATAGATATCTATGAGTCTACTGGTACCAATAGTCCTCAGAGACTCTATAGGACTCTCACTCTCGATACCGGGATCGAGATTCAGTCATTCTCAGGAATTTCACTCGGATGATCATCTCATGTCTTCTATCATATTCTCCCTCCTTATGGCAAGGGGCTCTTCTCTACCGGAACTTCTGCTGAGGTGGCGTTCACCGGAGTGATTCTGAGGATCGGATATCCTGGAGCGTCCCTCGAATCAGGCCGAGCTCGGGAGATACTTCTGAGACCCTATTACTAAAAATTCTTATGCTTCGAGTGCTTGCGCGAACATCTGGATTTACCCTCATCGAACTTATCGTTGGGATGATGATTTTTGCTATCGGGATGACCGGAATCCTCGCCCTACTCCATTCGACGATCAATAACTCACTCTATTCTCGACATGAGATCGTGGCTGCCAATCTGCTGAGAGAAGAGATAGAACTTGTGAAGAATATTCGCAATTCCAACGTGAGGAATGTCATACCATTTGATCGAGCGAGATTCTCAGGAAGTGCCATAAATAGCTTCATGAGTGGAAGTTATATCATCGAGAATAATTATACTGCTACTGGGTACGAGCTCGATCCAACTACAGGGATGATCAATACTATGCCCGTGACACTCTCATGAATATCGCTTCCCTCGAGTGAATCGGACAGATTCATAGCTGCATCACTGTATCTCGATCAACATGGACGATTTACCCATACTCCGACAGCCACAGGAACGGTCTATGCTTCCTATATCATGATCACTCCACTCCAGTTCCGAGATGGAAATGGTATCCTAGTGAATGTCGAGAAAGATGGAAAGGCCCAATGATATATCCTCGATGCACGAGTACTTGTGCAAGGTCGTGGTTACAAGGAATATGATCTGAAGTCTCTGATCACCGATTGGAAGTAATAACGACAATACTAGATGCGTATGTTCACCCTCAAAAATACATCAGGATTCACGATCATCGAAATGGTTATCGCTATGACGATCTTTGCGGTTATGAGTATCACGATCATGACCATCTATATTCAGACGACGTATATTGCAGAGAAAATGCGTAATACTCGATTTCTCGGAGAGAGTGCTCGAGAAATCACAGAACGAATTGCGGATGACGTTCGTTCTCTGGGTATCAGTGGCACGACCCTTCCAGATGCAACGACGTATATATACTGGAACAATCCAGATACGTACTCAACCAGTGGCAGTGAGGTTCTCTCAGTCGGAGATGGATCTCGACGGTATGTCTTTGCCAAAAAAGTCCCTCTCGGAAGTTCATTCACGCTCAATCATTGTGATACTCTCGATAAGATCGATCACCAAATACATTGTGGACTCTATATTCTTGAGGGAAGTGATACTGCATGAGCCTTCAATCTCATTGATAGCTTCATTCCCGATGAGAAGAGAAAGCGTGTGAAGTGAGAAGATTTCAAGTTCTACGTCTCCTGAGATGGTATCCACTCTGAGAAAAAAGTAACTCTCGTATTCACCCTCGCACTCATGCCGCGTATCGGTGTGCCTCCATCTATGGTGAGTGAGACTCGACTCCATGTGGAGACAACGATCAGTGAACGATTTTTTCGGAAATAAAGTGTCTGAATGGCTGGTGTATGAATCTTGGAAGTTTGAAAGTATGAATCCTTCTTCCGAGTAAGCAATGTTCTATTGTATCGCTATTTTCTATCGTTCCTTACTCTCTATGATTGCCCGAAATATCACATCTCAGAAATGATTCTCGATACTCATGGCACTCGGGTCTATCGGAGTCCTTCTCATCATCATGGTGAGTCTCGCGAGTATCTACATCAATGAACTGAAGCTCTCTCGCATGCAGTACAACAATATTCTCGCCTATGCTCAGGCTGAGTGAGTATTTGAGTACGCGATGCTCAAGAAAGCCAATCATCGAGAAGGATTCCAGGATACGATGCAACCGACTGATCTCGATGCCCGTATGTTCTCTGGGTCAACTGATCGTACTCGAGGAACTACGGTCAAGTATTCCATCCTCTCCCAATCTCGTGATCATACCTTCTCGCTCTCTGGATCGAGTCAGATCATTCTCCCACTCTGAGTCGGTACAGGGAGTACTATCACAGGATCAGTCTCCTCCATAGACCCCAATAATTCTCGCCATATCTCTCATATTCGAGAGCTCACACTGGCTATTGGTGCCAATCCAGAGAATATTTCATGGAATATCATTGCCCTCTCAGGATCAGAGAATATCGGACTCTCAGGAACGGGTGAGATCCATCTCTTGACGAGTGGTCTCATACGAAGGCATTCCGAGGATTGCTACAATTCGAGTGGTACGAAGTGACCGTGCCATAGTGTAGGTTTTGGCATAGAGAATGGCTGAGATACTCTCGAATATTTCTATGATTGAGGATCGACGGTTGCTGATTTTCTCGGAAATAATGCTTACCAGAATCCCTATCTCCTCGTCTTCAATAGTGGAACAACGGAGACTTCTCTCCATATCCAGACAGATACTCCATTCGCTCTCCCGACTCTCTCAGTGATCACCGAAGCTCGCAAGGCGAACAGTATGCAGTCGATAGAATTCTCAGAAGATAAGAGCCGCTACTATGATGCGGTGCAGTATGGAGTGTACAATAAGTAATAGATTATATAGATCAAATAGAATCTAGAATTCATCATCACCGAACGCAGCATCTCGAGATTTCTCGATCTCATAGAACTTCTGGTGTTGTTTCTCGAACTTGAGATCGACAGAACCTGTTGGTCCATTTCGATTCTTGCGGATGAAGATACTCGAGACTCCCTTTGCTTCTGAGAACTCATTGTAGTAGTCATCACGGTAGATCATGAGGATCACATCGGCATCTTGTTCGATCGATCCTGATTCACGCAGATCAGACATGATAGGACGCTTATCTGGACGAGACTCGAGCGCACGAGAGAGCTGAGAGAGTGCGACTACAGGAACATCGAGCTCTCGAGCAAGAGACTTGAGTCCTCGAGAGATCTCCGATACTTCCTGAACACGATTCATACTATTGCCACTCGACATGAGTTGGAGATAGTCGATGATCACGAGATCGAGTCCTGACTCCATCTTGAGCCGACGGGCCTTGCTCTTGAGTTCGATGAGTCCGGCTCCAGCAGGGGAGTCGTCCATATAGATTTTGGATCTCGAGAGTTTCTCGAGTGCATCACCCATGCGAGAGAATTCATCTTCTGAGAGTTTCCCTTTCTGGAGTTTCCAGCTATCGACCGCCATAGCAGCCGCGATGAGTCGATCTGTGAGCTGTTCCTTGGACATCTCGAGGGAGAATATTGCGACGTGTTTTCATTTCTCAGCGACATTCTGAGCGAAGTTCAATGCCAGAGCGGTCTTCCCCATACTCGGACGAGCGGCGAGGATCACGAGATCTCCACGCTTGAATCCACCGAGCTTGTGATCGAACGTCGGATATCCGATCGGGATACTCGAATGCTGTATCATATTCGGATCAGCGTGTATGGCTGCGAATTCTTCATATCGAGCATTCAGGATATCCTTGATCGGAGTGAGCTTGTTCTGGATGAATGTCTGAGTCACTGAGAAGAGGGATTTCTCCGCTTTCTCGAGGAGTTCAGTCGTCTCAGAGACTTCATCGAATCCAGCCTGTGTGATCTCAGTTCCAGCACGGATGAGCTTGCGGAGAACACTCTTGTTCTTCACGATCTGTGCATACTGATAGATATTCGCACTCGTGAAGACCGATGTCATGAGATCATTGAGAAATATATCTCCCCCGATGGAGTTGAGCTTCTTCTGATCATCGATCACTTCACGGACGGTGATCGCATCGATCGGACGATTGCGGACGAAGAGATCCATCATGGCTGCATAGACGATACCGTGAGCAGGATCGTAGAAATCCTCAGCAATGAGGAGTGCTGCTACCTGGATAATCCCATCCTTGTCGAGCAGGATGGATCCGAGTACTCAGCGTTCAGCTTCGATGCTATGTGGGGGGACAGTGAGTGACAATTTGGTTGAGAGTTATAATGTATGAATGAAGATATTATTCCCAGTAATTTGGCAAGAGATCTGTCAGCGAAGTATATTCATTCTTTCAAATATATACAATCGTATCTTGTTTGCATCATCATCTCTCTGCATCTTCAACAAGGAGGAACAATATTCCCATTATCTCGAACCGCTATGATAGCAGCTATTCATGAATGATCTATCTTGAGCATTTCTGCAATGGCAGAATGTTCCGCACAGAATCCAATTCAACAGGAAAAATCGAGACACTTTCCTGTAAAAATATTTCAATCATTTGTTAAGAGTGCTGATCAGACTCATCATATACTTGCATAATCAGAGAGTTGAATATCTTCACTTATCTCAAATGCCTTATCATATAAAGTTTGAAAATATTTCATATTAGT
>JAYTYQ010000152.1:0-1170 GCA_043742285.1 Candidatus Altimarinota bacterium | reverse complement strand
TCTTCGCAAGAGGGGAGATAATCTCAGGATGATTCACGAGAAATGCGGGACCAGTGATCTGCTTGCGGACATATTTCCAGAGGGTATCGGTGAGACGTTCACGATTGTCTCATTCGTACTTCACACCGAGCTCCTCGAGCTTATCGCGCATTTCTGCATCAGTGGATGAGAGGAGATTGATACCAGTTTTGCTTTCTACTGCTTCGAGGTAGTCGATCTTCGGCCACTCTCCTGCGAGGTCGAATGTGTGTCACTTGGCGGTGAATATCGTCTTTCCATATACTTCCAGAGCAATCTTCTGATAGAGCTCCTGCACGAGTCTCATGCCATCTTCATAGTCCGCATATGCCCAATAGAATTCCATATTCGTGAATTCCTGAAGATGCTCGGGACTTGACCCCTCATTTCTATAGGCACGTCCGATCTCGAATGTCTTTGGAAATCCTCCTGCCATGAGGCGCTTCTGCCAGAGTTCCCCAATACAGATACGCATGAAGACATCGACGTCATAGTCATTGTGATGGGTGGCGAATGGTCGTGCTTCAGCACCTCCTGTCGTATGCTCGATCGTCGGAGTCTCGACTTCGAGGAATCCTCTCTCCTTCATGAAATCTCTCGTCACTTCCCAGAACTTCGCTTTGCGATAGAACATCGCACGCAGCGCATCATTCATCGTCATATCGAGATAGCGTTTGCGATAGCGTTCATCATCGTTTTCTATCCCATGCCACTTCTCAGGAAGTGGACGGATCGCCTTGGTGAGGAACGTGAATTCTTTCACGAAAAGTGTGAGTTCTCACTTGTGCGTATAGAACAGCTCTCCCTTCACACCGATGAAGTCTCAGAGGTCTATAAGTTTCTCGGCGAATTTGTAGGCTGAAAGTGGTTCTGCAAAATGCATCTCTGTTTTTGATCCATCAACAAAACTCAGTGTTTGATGAGGTATTCATTCATTCCATTGAAGTTCATTCTTCAATTCGCCTAGTATACTTATACTACAATTCTCTCTCGAAAAAAGTATCTGTATCTTTCCTGTTCCATCAGATATCGTCGCGAAACAGATTTTTCAGAAGCTTCGATGGAGCATCACACGACCCGCGAGAGCAAAATCAGAGGTCGGTGCTGGTATGATCTCTTCTACCGCACGAAAAGTACTCTTCATTCCTCATT
>JAYTYQ010000151.1:0-1967 GCA_043742285.1 Candidatus Altimarinota bacterium | reverse complement strand
GACGGCGATCGTTCCAGAATTTTGCTCCTGTTCTCCTACGACGAGTATATAGTTCACATGACTGGTCTCAGCATTTCGGATCTTCTTCCCGAGAGAGTCCGATGAATCATCACACTTCACACGGAGTCCAGCTTTTTTCATCGATTGGAATACTTCACCAGCGTAGGGAATGAATGCTTCACCGACAGGGATAATGCGGACTTGTTCTGGTGCGAGCCAGAGCGGGAATGTCCCCGCGAAATGCTCGATCATGATCCCCATGAACCTCTCAAGAGATCCTGAGATCGCACGATGGATGACGACGGGCTCTTCATCTTCTCCCTTCTCATTCTTGAAGGAGAGTTGGAATCGGTTCGGCTGATTGAAGTCACATTGTATCGTCGCGAGTTGCCACTCGCGTCCTATCGCATCCTTGAACATAAAATCAAGCTTTGGTCCATAGAAAGCCGCTTCCCCAGGCATTGGATGATAATTCAGTCCATTCGCGATAGCCGCTTCTTCGAGAGCCTTTTCTGCGATCTCCCAGACATCATCTGAACCGAGGTATTTCTCAGGAGTCTCCGGATCTCGGATCGAGAGAGATACCCAGTAGCCATCCATGAGTCCGAATGTTGTATAGAATTCCTTCACGATATCGACAACTGTGCTGACCTCTTCCTTGATCTGGCTGACGCGACAGAAGAGATGACCATCATCCTGCGTGATCGATCGGACTCTTGTAAGTCCTGAGAGTTGTCCAGTTTTCTCATCACGGTATACGGTTGCTGGCTCAAAATACCTGATAGGCATATCTCGATACGAGAACTGGTTATCTGCGAAGAGTTGCATATGATGTGGACAGTTCATAGGCTTCAGGAAGAAATTCTCCTTCGATGTTCCGCCATATACCGAGAACATATCTTCGAGGTATTTACCAGCGTGTCCTGAGGTTTGATAGAGTTCTTCTTTCGCAAGATGAGGAGTACAGACACGGTCATATCCCTTGTCCTTGTGGAGATCCCAAAGATAGTCCTTGATCGCTTCACGGATGATCATCCCATTGGGCTGGATGAGAGGAAGTCCTGATCCGACGAGGTCTGATACGGTGAAGAGTTTCAGCTTCTTTCCGAGTATTCGGTGATCTCGCTTCTTCGCTTCCTCCATCATATTCGTATAGGCATCGAGATCAGTTTTTGAGTCAAAAGCAAGACCATAGATACGAGTGAGTTGACGATTCTTCGCATCCCCCCGCCAGTAGGCTCAGGCGAGCTTATCGAGCTGGAATGAGTCTTCAGGAATATCACTTGTCTTCTGGACGTGAGGTCACTGACACATATCGATAAATGTCGAAGTACGGAAGTTGTATGAGCTCCTTTGTAAAGGAGCTGTCGCACGAGCGACTGAGGATTTTGTTCCAGAAGCCAAATCTCCCGCCTTTCAGGCACCCTCTTCACAAAGAGGGTTTTCCAGAAACTCAAACCCAGCATATGCAGGATTCTGGAATTTCCCGATATTGGCGAAAAATGAAATAGTGACTTCTCACTTCGCTTCAAGATCGCATATCATCTCGTGCTTGTAGTCTTCGTTGAGCGTGAGAGTAAAGGCTTTCGCGTCAGCCACTGAGAGTGAGAATTGGCGGAACTCCTGTCCTTCACGGACGATGGATCGCATCTTCTTTTCGATGTCACGAAGCTTCGCTTCTTCGAGAGTGGTATCACCGAAGTCGATATCATAGTACCAGCCAGTATCAATATCAGGTCATATAGCGAGCTTCACTGATGGTCACATGACCATGCGAGTCGCTTGAGCCATGATGTGGGAGAGAGAGTGGCGAGATGTGGAGAGAGAGAGAGACATAGAGGAGGAGGTTATGAGGGGGAATAAATAGGTAGAGGGTTTCTGTCATGCCGAACTTGTTTCGGCATCTTCAAACTTTTGTTTTCGTCACCCTGAATGTATTTCAGGGTCTTCAATTTATTGTATTATTT
>JAYTYQ010000150.1:0-5398 GCA_043742285.1 Candidatus Altimarinota bacterium | reverse complement strand
CAGTTCGCCATCGATACGGATACGGATCGCAATATTGGATTCACTCGTATCATAGTGAATATCTGAGCTTCAGAGTCCAAGTGCCCCACGAGTTATAAGAGTGAGAGCACTATCACTATCTTGGAGTCTGAGTTTCTCGTGGAGTCCTCATACCAGAGTATCAAAATTTCCAGTATTTGTATGTTTCTTTTCGATTTCTTTCGCAGCCTCTATCTTCTCTTGAAATTCCTCTTCGTTCTTGATGGAGAGAGATATTGGTATCACTATCGGAGCTTCTTCTTGAGTTGGAGCATTGGTAGGAGTTTTTGGAATTTCTGTTTTCTCTGGAGGAGGGGAGATAGGTATAGACATAGTATGATATTAACAGAAAAAATGGAATTTTGCAAAAAATAAATCCTTCTCCATCATCTCACTTTGTAGTGTCCTATAATCAAAAAGAAGCAATAGACCTCTGTCAAAATAAACTGAAAATCCTTAGTTTTTGGCTTTGTGATGACGAAAAGTCCATAAAATTAGAATGAGTTGTATTTTACAAAAAGCATATATAATAAAATCGTTTACTCTATTATTCGTATTTTTATGAAAGCATTGTATGCTATTATGGTTTCTTGTTTCATTGTCCTCTCATTCTGAGATGTCACGATGACTCTAGCAAAAAGTCCTATGACTATGCAGCACCTCAGCAGGGGTCCAGTAGAGAACAACATACTCCCCATAACTACATATAGTGGAGATACCATCATGATCGATGCACCAAAACTGGGGACAGGTACACATATATTCGAATATTTCCGAGACTATCAGTGTCCTGGTTGCAATACGTTCTCCAGAGACTATCTCCCTGTGATCGAACAATTCGCTCGAGATGGTAGAATGCAACTCATCTATCGACAATATCCACTAGAGGATCTCCATCAGAATGCTTATCGGGATGCACTCGCGAGCCTCTGCGCACATGAGCAAGGAATGTACCTGGAATATGCAAAAAAAATCTATGGTCTCGAATCCAAAAAGAATGGAAAGTCTATCTCTGATGGGGAGAGACTGAGAATATTTCGATGAATGGGATATGTACGTATGTTCCAGAGTTGTCTCAAGAATGCAGTATATGCTGCGAGAATTGTCGATGATATGAACCGAGGAGATGCATATGGTCTCGACGGTGTTCCATTTCTCACACTTGATGGGAAGAAGATACGTCTCGATTCATTTTCGAATGTATCAGACCTAGAAGCCCTCCTCAATGAACGACTCAAATAATAAAAATATATCCACTTTTTTTCTATGAAAATATCCCTCCTCCTCTTCGTGGTGATTCTCTCATGAAGTCTCCTCAATATCGCTCATGCAGAAGGAATTGATACGCAATGTAGTGCATCAACAGAAGGAGCAATGCCGTACTATACACTCGTACTTCCACAAGATTTTGTTCCAACGGGGAATCTCAACCCATGCCATTCGACAGGAAGTATTCTGGTCACTTCCCCAGATACGAAGGCAGTGTTTTATTTTGCATTCTCAGCGACAGGGAATACTCTAGCATTCGTCCCTGAGAAGCTCAAGACATGAGAAAAACTCACGAGTCAGCAAACAATTCGCAAAAAAATCATGGATCCATATGGGAATCCGGTCACTATGATCGAGAAATATGGGACCATCACTGGACTCAAAAATGTATATAAGCGATCCTATTATCGCAAGGATATGATATGAAGTGATATGATTACATCTTTTCGCTTCGCCTTCACTTATAGAGATAAAGTAGTCTACAAGAAGTATCTCTCAGACTATCTTGCATTCAAGAAATCCTTTGCATTCGTGGAGGGAGAATAAGTTCATTCATACTAGCAAATATCAAATATGTCCTTCATCATGCGCAATGAATCTTTCACCTGCGAATACTGTCAGAACGAAGTCACGCTTCATCCGACAGGATCTGCACGCAACCATTGTCCATCTTGCCTCTATTCACTACATGTAGATACGGATATGCCATGAGATCGACTCGCGGATTGTCTGGGGCTCATGGAGCCAGCTGGGATCGATTATCGCAAGAATAAATGAGACATGATACGACACCGATGCCAGAAATGTGGAAAAGAGATGCTCAATAAGGTTGCTCCAGATGACGCATTCATTCATTTTGTGAGAAAGTATAATGCAACGGTAGAAGTGAGTACTCAATAGACTTCTGTCACTATTAAAATGCACCATGAAATAGATTAACTATCAATCAATGTCTTCTTCATTGTAAAAAACTTGACAGAAATAAAAGAATATACTATTATATTCGTGAATTCTTGCCATCAAGAAATCTGACATTGGAGTCAAAAAATCCCATTTATTTTTTTATTTTTTATCTTATGTGACTTGCAGAAAAAAGAGTAATGAAACAGTATCAGGATGAACAACTCCCACAGTTCAAGACAGAACTCGCATCACTCGTATGAAAGGAGGTTCCACTCGAAATTCATTGGGATGAGTTTCCATCAGAAAATAGTGAGAGTTTCCTCATGGAAGGATTGCAAGATTGCTACTTCCGTCCCGTCATCGAAGGACTCAAGCCAATCTGTGCAGATAGTATGGGCAAGGAGGCACTCCAAGATGTGCTCAAGCTCATCATCATCGAGAATAGCACCAACCGGCCAGATACGGACGGACAGGTTATCTCATTCGAGAATGGAACTCTCAGAATTGATCAGAGACTCCAAGACTTTTGAGAAGCATGGCTCGAAGATCGTAAAAATGCAGTGACACAGGCAATCGAATCAGCCCTCTAGAATTCGCTACTCAGAAATACCTACATGTTCATGTGGGTATTTTGATGATATAGTTTTGACGCATGCGCTATTATCCATATGCTAGCCGAGAATATGTTATCCCAATTCTCTGCCCCATACGTATCTACAGATACTCTTGTACTTGCCGTGAGCGGTGGAGTCGATAGTATGGTGCTCCTCGATCTTGTCTCCCGAAATCATCCCTATGACAAAATAGTCGTTGCGCACTTCGATCATTCACTTCGATGAGACGAATCAGATGGGGATAGAGATTTTGTAGCGGAGTTTTGCAAGAGAACGAATTTGCTCTTTGAATTCGAGAAAGTGGATATCAGGACTCTCTCAGAAATTGAACATATGAGTATCGAATCGAGCGCGAGAAAGTATCGCTATGCATTTCTCACGAGTATTGCTGAGAGACATCAAGCGAGATATATCCTCACAGCGCATCATCTCGATGACCGCATCGAGACCGCGATATTCAACCTCATCCGTGGGTCGAAGCTCGGAGGAATCCATGCGATGCGGGAGTTCGCAACTCGCAATTCGCAGTTCACGATTCTCAGGCCACTTCTCCAGACTACGAAGGAAGATATCCTCCTCTATGCAGAGAGAGAAAGAATCCTCTATCGTGAGGATTCGAGCAATACTAATCCTACTTATCTTCGCAATCATCTCCGACACAATATCCTTCCACTTTTTTCTCAGATAAATCCTCAATATCGTCGAGCTCTCGAGAACTTCATTACCTATACCGAAGATCTCAAGGATTGGATTGATGCGGAGATCCATTCTTTCCTTCGTGATGAAGAGGCTTTCTTGGTATCTGATTTCGAGAAGCAATCTTTGTTCTTCCAGAAGGAGATGATCAGATCCTTGTATGAGAGTACGAACTCTGGTACGATCGGACTCTCAGAAGGAAATATCGAAGAGATACGGCGCTACATATTGACCGCGAATGGAGGGACCGAGAAGCAGGTAGGAGAGTTGAAGTTGAGAAAAAAATGGGGAATAATATTTCTCTCGGCGCCAGTCGTGGATCGATAATCTTGCTACAAAATATCCTATTTCTGTAGTCATATAGGTGAGAGGGGATGTTCACCCAAAGAGTAAGTTCAGACTGTCTTGTACTCATCGGGAGAAAACCAATTTTTCTTTACCAGTTTATTTTTGCTATCCATCCAGAGCGAATATTCTTGAACCTTTCCATTTTCCTCTCATCGGAATGCGAGGAATGCAAATCAAGGATCTTGTACTGATCATGGTACAATGGTGATCGATTTCCCGAATCGTGTATTGATAGCTGCATTCAGTTGGGCAAGATGTTCCGGATTTTTTATCATCTTCACCATGACCTTGAGGATCTCACCGAGTGAGGTAATCGTTGTGATTTTTGGTTCATTTGCACCTATATTGGCAATAAATTCTTGGAATACTCTGACTTTCTCAGGATCTTCTGACCGCTTATCTGAGCTATTGGGAGCTACAGCAAGATTGGGAGCAGTAACTTCATTGATCGTTACTGGTTGCTCCAGTGTTATTGATCCTCTAGGAAGTGGCTGACCGAATTCTCAGGGTAGGGACCCTTTCATGGGAGCCTGAATTACTTTGTCTGGTAATGGCAATGTATCGGGGTCTGGGATAATACTTTTGCTACGGCTTTGTGGCCCTGGAGGAGGAGTAGGTATTACTCAGAATTCCAGTCAGTTCAGTATATTTGGGGCAGTCTGACAATCCTTCTGAGCTGCAGCATCTTGCTGTGCTTTGGCCTTTGTTTGCCTTTCTATTCGATCGTTTGCAATTTGGAGCACTTGATCTGAGGTGAGTTTGCCACTCATCTCTCCATATGTTGAACTTTCGATTCACATAGTTGGTGTATTAATAATTACTCATGACATCCTATCACTTCTTTTTCTTTTTGGCAAATCTACAACTTCTCATCAAAATCGAGAGGATTGAAAATATGCATCTTCATCACTCACTGCTTATCCTTGATAAGATAGAGGATGAGACAATCTCCCGTACTTGGATTCTGTATAAGCGATCCTCGATTTTGCAAAAAATCTGAATTGACAGCGCTACAGAGATCGATCGGAGCAATTGTACGACTCGTGCTTCATAGCATTCACTTCCAATATGCATTCATATTTGCGTCATTCCTGAGACCATCTCTCAGGTTTGGCATTGATACAAAAAAATTGAGCATTCATGTTATATCGCTTTTTTTGATCCTCTTAAACTCATTGAGAATAGGGGTATTATCGAATATTCCATCTTTGAGAAAACTCTCTCACTGTCTCATCAATTGATCTCTTCATGACGGAGTCAATCATATGAATTTTTTGTATCTTTCAGGATTTTCTTTGAGACTTTCCCAGGTGGAGTCTGAGCCGTAGAGAATGAGCCATACCATATCAATTTTATACTTTTGAAATACCCTTTCTTTCAGAGCTTCTGGTGAATTCACAGGTGTTTCGCGATTGTTTCGCGTGGATTCAATGTTTCACATGAATCGAGTTTAGCACATCTTTTTCTTTTTGTCATTTTTTCTTGCATTTTTCTCATATTCTTTATAATACGCGAGCTTCAACGTTTATATTCCTATCATCTTTTTCATG
>JAYTYQ010000149.1:0-8643 GCA_043742285.1 Candidatus Altimarinota bacterium | reverse complement strand
GACTGGAAGACAGTACGAGATAACCGGAAACACACTATTCTTCTTATAGCCTGTGGGTTGGTAAATCTACAAAGTACTATTTAGGAACTTGTCTAGTATTTTAACTTGATTGTTATTCCGTGCTTGTCACGAAATATTGGTATCTAGATGCTGAAACAAGTTCAGCATGACAGGAACTATTTTGGTGCTATTCAACTGAGCTCACTATAAGTCCATTTACTCTTTCCTGTACTCATTTTTGTAGCACATAGTATTCAAGATCTCTTCCATGAAGTGACTGAGCACATATATCTATACCAGTTTCAGGAGTGATTCAAAAAGTAGTTGACCATAATCGAATAGTTCACAAACTTTGCTCATGTTTTCCTCTCCCTAATGCTGATAGATGGGAATGAGCGTGCGTATACAATACCTTTTTTCTATTTTCATTTGCATTCACTCATCTTTTTTATATACTACACGAGCTTTTTTGTACGTTCACGTTAGTCTATTCGATCCCTATGCCAAAAGATGATAAAATCGAAGTCGAGGGAAAAGTACTCAAGGCCCTCCCAGGTGCCATATTCGAAGTGCAGCTTCCAGAGGCCTTCTCGAATATGATTATCCGAGCGTATGTCAGTGGAAAAATGCAGAAGAATCTGATTCGGCTCATTCCAGGTGATACTGTCGTGGTTGAGCTCACTCCCTATGATCTCACTCGTGGTCGTATCGTCTTCCGCAAGCCGAATGCCAATGCTCCACAGCGTGTAGCACACAACAATCACAAATAACTCTCGATAACTCGAGTGATCAAGGAATGAGAATTATAGTATCATTCCTGATTCGAGCAGTATAGCCCAATATCTCTAATAATTTATTCATATGAAAGTCCGTCCTTCCGTCAAAAAAATCTGTGAAAAGTGTGTCGTGATACGCCGAAAAGGAGTTGTCCGTGTGATCTGCCAAGAACCAAAACACAAACAGAGACAGGGATAATCCCTAATTGTAAATGATGAATGGAGAATCTCTCAACAATTAAAAACTAACTATTCAACTTCTATGGCTCGTATCGCTGGTGTCAATCTCCCAGACGGGAAACATGCAGAAATCTCACTTATGTATCTCTACGGCGTCGGAAGACCTCTCGCTCAGAGAATTCTCGATAAGCTCTCTATTCCTCGCAATGCGAAGATGGGCACCCTCACTGAGGCACAACTCGATCTCATACGTGATGAACTCAAGTTGATCGTTATCGAAGGCGATCTCAGACGAGAAGTATCGACGAATATCAAGCGTCTTCAGGAGATCGGTTCATACCGCGGATCACGACACAAGAAACGTCTCCCTGTCCGTGGTCAACGTACGAAGACGAACGCTCGCACACGAAAAGGAAAAGTGGTTACTGTTATGAATAAGAAGAAATAAAAAATCAATACTCAATTTTTGATACATCAATTACATATAAATATATTGAAGATCCTCTGCTCATAATTCACTCATTGAACTATTAAATAATTCATTTCCTATGGCCAAAGCTACACTCCGCCGCTCCAAAAAAACTCGCAAGAATATACCAGAAGCTGTGATCTCTATCACAGCAACTCTCAATAATACCCATGTCGTCGTGTCTGATCTTGCATGACAAGTTCTCACATGGTCAACGGGTGGGACTGCAGGATTCAAGGGTGCCCGTGAGGCAACTCCCTATGCCGCTCAGCTCACGAGCGAGCAAGCGGTTTCGAAAGCAAAGACTCTCCACAATGTAGAGCGAGCTTCGATCTACGTTAAGGGTATTGGTTCTGGTCGAGAACAAGCAATTCGCGGAGTGATCAACTCTGGAGTCGAGCTCGTCGCAATCTACGATATCACCCCAGTTCCTCACAATGGCTGCCGAAAACGAAAGGCACGAAAACTCTAATCAATCTCCAATGCTTCAATGTATCAATTACGAATAGGATACATGGTTGCGGTCTCAGATTATTCGTAATTGATACATTGCATTATTAAAAATATTACCTTATGCGCTACACAGGACCAAAAATGAAACTCTGCCGCCGAGAAGGGTACAATCTCTTCGGAACAGAAAAGTACAATCTCGAGAACAACCATCGTCGAGTCAAGCGTGCTGGGAAGATGTCTGAATTTGGTGTCCAACTCCGCAAGAAGCAAGCTGCAAAGCGACAATTCGGTCTTACAGAGAAGCAATTCGCTCGCTACTATGCGAAGGCTGTGAAGGCTCCATGAGTGACGGGTGATGCGATGCTCAGAATGCTCGAGATGCGCCTCGATACGGTGATCCTTCGTTCGAACTTTGCTCGAACGATCATGCAGGCTCGCCAGTGTGTTGGCCATGCACATTTTCTCGTCAACGGTAAGAAGCTCAATATTCCTTCCTATGATGTTAAGATTGGTGATGTGATCACACTCAAAGAACGCGCAAAAGAATCAGCACTCTACAAGTCTCTGGTCGAAGAATTTCAGGCTTTTGCCTCGAAGAACATAGCGGCTCAAGTATCAGCTGCTAAGTGGCTCACCGTCGATCCGAAGAATCTCTCCATCACGATAACATCTCTCCCTGAAAAAGGAGACTTCGATCAGATGATTGACGTTCAGCGTATCATCGAGTTCTACTCCAAATAAACATTCAATGTCCCTTTGGCGATCTCTTTCCCGTGTACTTATCAAGAAATTAAGAGTTACCATTTCCTTTAGCTCTTCACCACATATCGGATTATGCATATCATCCATAATACTATCGGAGTTCCCAAGATTCGTCGTGAAATTCTCTCTGCGAGAGAGGAAAAATTCGTCATCGAACCACTGCCAAGTGGCTATGGTGTCACTCTCGGAAACTCATTGCGTCGTGTCATGCTCTCATCTATTCCTGGTGCTCGTGTCACGGGTATCAAGATCGCAGGCGCATCGCATGAATATATGACCCTTCCTGGTGTCCGTGAATCCATCCTTGACATCATGCTCAATATCAAATCACTTGTTATTGCCAAAGAGTCAACTGATATCGAATGGATCTCTCTCACGAAGAAAAAAGGCGGTCTTGTCACTGGTGCTGATATCAAGTGTCCGGGTGGAGTCGAGATTCTCAACTCAGATTGTTATATTACTACTGTGGATGCTGGGTTTGATTTTTCCATGCAGATCAGGATCGAACGAAATGTTGGATACGTATCTATCGAAGACCTCAAGAAGCGTGAAGATGATGTCGAAGTACTCGTGCTCGATGCCAACTTCTCGCCCGTACAGAATGTGAAATATGAGATCAAGAATACTCGTTATGGAGAGATCATCAATCTTGACTCTCTCGAAATGGTTGTCACTACCAATGGTGTCATGTCTCCTTCCGATGTGATGAAGTTCTCGGCAAAGATGCTCGAATCGTACTTCACTCTCTTCAATGAAGAGAAACTTCAGGTCGGTGGAGAGTTCATCTCAGATATCCGTGAAGTCATCGAGAAAGAGAAGCAAGAAGTAAAAGCTGATCTTGAGAAGGAAACATATACTCCTATCGAAATCATGGGTCTCTCACCTCGCACACTCAATGCCCTCGTCAACGGTGATATCCTCTCGATCGAACAGCTTACCAAGTGTACTGAAGCCAAACTCTCTTCGATCAAATGATTCGGAAAGAAAGCAATGACAGAAGTTCGAGATGCATTGAGAACACGTGGATTCAAACTTCTCGGAGATGACTAGATACTTCACCATTAATAATTACAAATTAACAATTAAAGCAGTATGCGACACCGTGTCAAGAAACATCTCCACCTCAGTGGAATGGATAAAGCTCAAAGAAGATCTGCCGTTCGCAATCTCCTCACGGGTCTTTTTACTCACAAGAGTATTCAGACCACTGAGAAGAGAGCTCTGGCGATGACTCCACTCGCGCACAAGCTCATCGATGTAGCGAATTCAGATCATACGGAATACAACAAGATTCGTCTGATTGGCGCTGAGCTCTTCACCAAAGAGTCGAGTGTCTCATTGCTCGCTCTGGCCGCGAAATATAAGGATCAAAATGGTGGATATACTCGTATCACTCCGATCAAGTTTCGTGATGGTGATGCTGCGAAGCTCGTCCGTATCGAACTCGTATAACTTTTTTCGTCATCGCGAACGAAGCAGAGCAGCATATGACGATCCATGTTTCTGAAAGTTCCAATCTGGATTGCCTGTCTGCCGAACAGGGAGACTCCGTTCCCCCGCAATGACAACATACAAGCTCTAAAATCTAAAATCTTATTTCTCATGAAAACTCTCGTCGCAACACAACTCAAAGGAAATGAACGAAAATGGCTCGTCGTCGATGCGACTGGACATACGCTCGGTCGTCTTGCAACAGGCATTGCTCGACTCATTTCTGGTCGAGATCGAGTAGATTATACTCCTCATATTGATAATGGCTCTTACGTCATCGTCCTCAATGCTGAGAAGATTCTTGTGTCAGGAACGAAGGAGACTGTGAAAATGTATCGTTCACACTCGCAATATATGGGTGGACTCAAGGAAACCGCTCTCACCAAGATGCGCAACAAGAATCCTACACATATTCTACGACATGCGATCGAAGGGATGCTTCCAAAGAATCGACTCAAAAGTGATATGTCTATCCGACTGAAGCTCATCATCGGTACCAATCATGAATTTGGAGCACAGAAACCTGAAGCCATCACTCTGTAGTTTTCACCATATCAGATTCAAGACCTTATAACTCGATAAATTTACTAACTTCCTATCTATGTCCGAGAAAAAATACGCATATGCCGTTGGCCGTCGCAAGACTGCAGTCGCTCAAGTCCGCCTCTACGCAGGAAAAGGAGAGAGTACTGCAAACGGCATTTCACTCGAGATATTCGTCAAGCGAGCTGATCTTTTTTCGAAGATCTATGCTCCACTCAAGACGGCTTGAGTCTATGATTCCTTTCATTTTGATGCGAAGGTCGCAGGTTCTTGAGAGAGTGCTCAGGCTGAGGCGATCCGTCATGCGATTGCTCGTGCACTTGTCGTCACGGATGAGAATCTCCGAAAGGCCCTGAAGGGCGCAGGACTCCTCACTCGCGATTCACGTAAAGTGGAACGCAAGAAGCCAGGTCTTCATAAAGCTCGTAAGGGTCCATCTTGGTCAAAACGTTAAAATCAATACTCATTGTTTCAATATTTCAATTACGAATATAGCGAAACAAGGTTCGTAATTCAATAATTTCTACTATGCCTACTATCAACCAGCTCGTTCGCCGCAAACGAAAAGATCCAACGAGAAAGAGTAAATCTCCTGCACTCCAATTCAACCGAAATAGTCTGAAGAAGACTATGAGTCCACTGGCAGCACCTCAACGTCGAGGAGTCTGTCTCAAGGTGTACACGAGTACTCCGAAGAAGCCAAATTCTGCACTTCGAAAGGTTGCAAAGGTGCGTCTTACCAATGGATATGAAGTTATTTCTTATATCGGAGGAGAAGGACACAACCTTCAGGAACACTCTGTCGTCATGATTCGAGGTGGACGCGTGAAGGATCTTCCGGGTGTCAGATACCATATCCTTCGGGGGGTTCTCGACTGTCAAGGTGTCGATAAACGAGGTCAATCACGATCTCTGTATGGAGCGAAGAAGCCAAAAGCCAAGAAAAAGTAGTCATCAGATGACTGGAGTCAGTTATCAGAATTGACAATAATTATTATCCAAAAAAACTAAATTCTAATCTCTCAATTATGAGTACAAAAGGAAGCGTAGCATTTGCCACCAAAAACGAACGACTCGCGAAATTCGTGAATTATGTGATGAAACAAGGCAAAAAAACCCTCGCATACAAGATTCTCAATCAGACATTTGATATTCTCCGTGAAAAGGGATACACCAATCCTGAGGATGTATTCGATAAAGCAATCGATAATACGATGCCCAAGATCGAATGTCGTCCCAAGCGAGTCGGTGGCTCTATCTACCAAGTGCCTACTGAAGTTCCTCCAGGACGTTCATTTGCTCTCGCCTCTCGCTGGATACTCGGTGCTGCTCGTGGAAAGAGTGGAAAAGACTTTTCTCATTTTCTCGCTCAAGAGTTCATCGATGCTGCCACTGAAACGGGTACAGCGATCAAGAAGAAGCTCGATGTCTACAAGATGGCTGAGGCCAATAAGGCTTTTGCTCGCTATGCTGGAAACAAATAAGACAATTAAAAATTCATAATTAAAAATTAACAATTCTAGGATATGGCTCATAAAAAGGCAATGTGATCGACGGTCAATGGCCGTGATTCACAAGGAAAAAGACTCTGAGTAAAAATCTACGGTGGACAACCAGCAACTTCTGGATGTATCATTATCCGACAGAAGGGAAATGCATTCTGGGCAGGAACAGGCGTTGCTCAGGGGAGAGACTTCACGCTCTTCGCAGTTCAAGATGGTGTCGTGAGCTTCCAAGAGAAGCGCCGTGTCCGATTTGACGGACGCATCTATCGTGATATCTACGTCTCAGTCGCGTAGTAGATGAACCGTGAACAATTAATAATGAACCGTGAACAATCATCAAGTTGTTCCTGAATTATTAATTATTAATTATTAATTATTAATTATCCTATGACTCTCTCTCCTCAACAACAACTCTCGAAAGTTCGTGGCAAAAAACGGTATGCAGCATGGCTCAGGCTCAATGCGAAGCGTCTCAAGGATCTCGTCTCCCTCCAATACAATGAGGCGGGTCAGGCGATTGCGCTCTCTCACTTCGCTTCCCCACTCACGGGAGAATACAACGGTCGTAAGGTCTATTCTGTACGAACGACAGGGTCAAAAAATCTGGTGAAGAAGATACGTGCATAATACTTCTATCATATATCTTCTGTCATTCTGAACGTGTTTCAGAATCTCTACTTTAAAAAACTCGTTCGAAAGGGCGAGTTTTTACTTATTTGTAGCCGCAACTTCTTTATCGAAAAAATAAACGACATGTTTACCATGCTCTTTTGTAAGAAAGTATCTAAATGGAATGCCTGTTCATTTTCTGAAATCAGAAAGCTGCTGGAATCGATCAGAATTAACTCTTGTTGCTCGTGTATATCCTTCACGCTTTAATCGAGCAGTCATTTCTTCAATAGTTTCAGGTTTTAACAATTCTTCAATGCGAAGGGTGGCACGTATGACGACGTCAGTACTATGTGGTATCGGTCCATCTCATGATATTGCTAGACCTCAAGACGCAGTAGTTATTGTAGACATATTTTAGAAGTTAATATTACATATGTAAATTAGAGCATAGCACTCTCTCTCTTGTCAAATTTTTCCCTCGCTTTTTCCGAACTTTCTCCTATACTCTGCCCATCGCTTACCGATTCATATATGATTTCTCGTCGTCGTTCTCGTGAGTTCCTCCTTCAGTCTCTCTATGCTCGAGCCAATCAGGGCAGTGCATTCGATCGTGAGACATTCATCGCGAATTATTTCTCTGGTGACAACCGTATCGAGCTCGATATTGTATTCGTCGATCGCATCGAGAGCGTCTTGATCGATCGAGAAAGAGAACTCCTCACCATCATCGCGGCACTTGCACCGAAGTTCGATCTCATGACGATGCCTGTCCTCCATATCCTCATCATCATGATTGCACTTTCGGAGATGATGTATTTGCCAGATCTCGCCATTCCAGAGAGTGTGAGTATCAACGAAGCAATCGAGCTTGCCAAGAGATTCTCCGATGATCAGGGACGTATGTTCATCAATGGAGCACTCTCCACCTTTCTCAAAAAGAGAGAATCTGTGATCCTCGCAGAGCAGAAGACGGACTTTCGAGTGTTTGCTCAGGGGATCGAGAATCCTTCATGAATGTAGGGATTTTTTGTGTTTGGAGAAAGAGAGAGTTTCTATAAAATGCGTGTACTATGCTCAGATTCCCAAAAATCACAGAGAAAAATCATCAGAAACTCATATCTGATCTCAAGAATACTACTACAGAAGAGGAGGTGAAGCTGTACTTCTCGAAGTTTTTTGACGTGAGAATCAATACTGGAGATCGTCATGATCTCTATACTCGGGAGATACTCTTCGAATTCAAGTGGGATAAGAACATGAGAAAGATCGCTGAACGAGCAAAAATACTCGCCCAAGCACTCTACTATATCCGAGAGATCAAGTATTCTACTGGAGATATCTCGTCGAACAAGACTATTCCAGGATCACTCGTCCTGATCGATCGCAATGAGGCTATCATCGAGACGACGATCGAGTGGAAAACATACTATGATAGTGATCTCTATGATTGGAGTCGTACTCCTTCGAGTCCAGATCCACAGCTTGTCGTCGATATCTCACGCGATGATCGGATCATCATGACACATATCTATGAGCTCACGGATTTTCAGGATTTCATTCTATTTACGGAGAAGCTCTCAGGTATCTATAATGTACAGACAATACTCGAGCTCGAAAATTTCGATAGAAAAATCATCACTGAAGAGAATTTCGAAGCGGTATACTTTTATTGGAAAGACCAGATATTCGCAGATCGCAAGACGACGACCAAGCTCCCGAATCTCTTCCTCGCGGATATCCAAGAAGGGAAAGCGGTGCTCAGTGAAGCGACAGGTGATCTCTACTTCAATCTCGGAAATACGAAGAGCGAAGTCATCAATATCAATCCTCATGATTATCGATATTTCTGGTC
>JAYTYQ010000148.1:0-7066 GCA_043742285.1 Candidatus Altimarinota bacterium | reverse complement strand
TCATCCATCATTCGTGATGTCGACGAGCTTCACGAATCAGACTCTTGCTCAGATCGAACTCTTCACGAAGACTGCAGAGTATCCGACTGGAGTCTATCGTCTCCCGAAGCATCTCGATGAGAAGGTCGCACGTCTTCACTTAGCTCGTATCGGAGCCGAGCTCACCGTCCTCTCTCCAGAGCAGTCGAAGTATATCGGAGTAGATCAGTCAGGGCCATATAAGCCGGAACACTATAGGTATTAGATAAAGAACAAATTTTATAGGTCAAATCCGAAAAGATAATCTAAAAAATCTCTCCAAGATGGAGAGATTTTTTAGATTATCTTTTCGGAAAGATATCGCGTGCAATTTCTCACACTTTTTCTGCAATAATACGTACTCTTTCATCTGCAGAAAGATGTGCTAACTTCATATTTGTATAGTGAACTCATGCTTGCGGTTGAGAGTTTTTCATACCTTCCAAAACTCTATCAAATTCTTGAGTTCATGGCATGATGATTCATTGTTCTTTGATTTCATCTCAAAATTGCGCGCTATGAGAAGTCTCCAGTACTATTACCGGGGTATCTCTATTTTCATAAAAATGATAATTATCC
Organism: Candidatus Altimarinota bacterium; assembly: GCA_043742285.1. Lineage (GTDB taxonomy): Bacteria > Patescibacteriota > Gracilibacteria > BD1-5 > UBA2023 > STC-74. The sequence goes on along the minus strand of JAYTYQ010000148.1, from coordinate 6,469 downwards.
TCTCCATCTTTTTCCCATGGAACTACTGCCGTGGCGGTATGAGGATCGATATCGTGACCAAAATGCTTTTGGATATTGCTCATCGTATTCCATCGTTCTCTATCTGTACTTTTTGAAGATCGGAAATATTTCTGAATCTCGGTGCGTGTCACATCATCCACTTGGAAATACCCTTGAGTCTTGAGATCCTGATACCACCGATTTACCTTCTCAGTATCATTCCCCGTAAGGAGTAAGAGTGCACGTTCGAGATTGCTCGAGTTCGATATATCTTGGCTCGGAGAATTCGTCACTATTACCCGCTTCTCATCTTTCGGCTCATATCGACCTGTTTGTACAAATGTGTGAAGGACATCATTTTCATTGGTGGCAACATTGATAAATCTTATCGGAAGTCCCATCCACTTTGCGTAGAGACCAGCAAGAGCATCTCAGAAATTGCCTGACGGTACAGAGAATATAACCTCCTCACCATTTTTTATAACTCTATTTTTTACAAGTTCTGCATATGCATGAAAATAATATACTGTTTGAGCCAGTATACGAGCAATATTGATTGAATTAAATGACGTGATTCAGAATTCTTCTTTAAATGCAGCAAACAAATCCGTGTTTATTTCTTTTACGATTGCCTGAAGTGGATCAAAGGGAATATCTGCGAGAATTGTATGGGCATTTGGATTATTTGTGATACCATACTTTGCTTGAAGTTCCTGGACTTTTGATGGTCACTTTCATGTGGTGGGATCTCGAGCTGGAAGCATGAAAATAGACTTGAGATTTTTTGCATTCTTCACTCCATGATGTGCGGCATTGATAGTATCTCCACTAGATGCCCCGAGGACATGTCGGACCTTTATCTTTCATTCCTGTTGTCAGAGTTTAGCTACTATAGTATCCAAGAATCTCGGGAGAAACTCGAGCCCAAAGTTCTTAAATGCAAGAGTTGGTCCATATCCGAGATGGAGAGAATAGAGATTTTGTCATATATGACGCACAGGAGCAGTATCTGTGGTATACCATTTATCAGCATCTAAAGGCTTATTCCATTGATTCTCGTTATAAGCCTCATTGATAATGGTGCTGAGTTCATCGGGAGGAATTCCCCAATCAAATCTACTCAGAATCATAAGTGCACGACCTCTATAATCAAGTCACTGCATTTGATTCAATTCTTCTGATGAAAATCGAGGAAGCTCATCAGGAGAGTAGAGTCAACGGCTCTTGGGCTGACTCGTATATACCGCATTACGAAGATTGACAGAATTATCAATCCCGCGAGAATCGATGAACTGAGAAAAATGAACTGAGATCTGAGAAAGTGTGCGAGTAAACATAGATAGATAAAATAACAATCAGTATATTAATTCTTTTATAAATCTTGTCAAGACAATTTTATTACCATTTTTAATGTTGTAAATATTTTTCTATTTCTGTTCATGTTGTGTAGAATGAGAAAAATGTTTGAACTGTTTCAGTATTTCTATACAATGCATCTATTATTTATTCTCTCTATGTCTACTCTACCCGACTTCGATCCAACAGATCTCACCTACGAAGAACTGCGGGGCATCGAAACGCGTCTCGCGGATCCTACACGCATCAGCTGGGAGGAGCTCCGTCTCTATTCTCGCATCAGAAAGAAGATCCAGTCATATAATATCGAAACTGCCTATGCATAGGATAGTCTTCTCACGCGAAGCTGCGAAAGAAATTTCTCTCTAAGTATCTCTTGATATTCAAGAGATACTTTCTTTCTTTTCTTATATAAACACTCTATGCCGTCTTTCTCTGATATTCTCGCATCTCTCAATCCGCGGCAACTCGAAGCCGTCGAGACGATATATGGCCCTGTGCTTGTCATCGCCTGACCAGGAAGTGGGAAGACTCAGCTCCTGGCGGCAAGAATCGCGAATATCCTCGCGACGACGGACTATCTCCCTTCCAATATCCTCTGTCTGACATTCACAGAAAATGCCGCGAAAAATATGCGAGAGCGTCTTGCTTCTATGATCGGACAAGATGCCTATAAAGTCGCCATACACACGTTCCATAGTTTCGGAAGTGAAGTACTCAATCGCTATCGCTATCTCACAAGAGAGTACAATGATGCCAAACCAATCGATACGATCGAATCTTCTCGTATTCTCGACTCCCTCCTCGAGAAGCTCCCATGGGACAATCCTTATAAGCCAGGATATCGCGCAAGTGATACCATCAAGGAAGTGAGATGAACGATCGATAATCTCAAAAAATGAGGTATCACTCCTGCATATTATCGTAGTATTCTCGATCTCAATAAACTTGCTATCGAGCAAATCAATCCTCTTATAGCAGAGTACTGGAGTGAGGTAGATGTACTCTGACAAAAGAAAGAAGACAAAGAGAAAAAAATATTACTCTTCGAAAAATTCTCAAATATGGTTCGAAAATTGTCCGAATGAGAAAAAAATATCGGAAATTATGAACGATTCGAGACACTCATATCGAGAAGCCTCGATGAAGCATGGGACAAATATGAGTGAGATAATACGACGAAATTCCTCGGATCCTGGCGTGATATATGGACACAGAAGGGCTATACATGAATACGCGAACTGAAAGAAACGACAAAACTCATGAAGCAATTTGCCCTCGCAGATGTGTTCGAAGCGTATCAGCAAATACTCAAAGAACGAGGACTCATAGACTTTTCAGACATGATCCTCGAAGCGATAGGACTCATCGAATCACATGAAATAGTACGCATGAGTCTCGCTGAGCAATATCAATTCATCATGATCGATGAATTCCAGGATACCAATGAAGCCCAGATGCGCCTCATCAATAGTATCCTCTCCGTCAATCCCGAGAATCCAAATATATTCGCTGTCGGTGATGATGATCAGTCTATCTATAAATTCCAGTGAGCCAATACGAAGAATATTCGTGATTTTCATGATACCTACATGGACACGAAGCTCATCATCCTCGAACGAAATTATCGATCGAAAGAAGAGATTATTATACAAAGTCGTGCAATTATAAAATCAGAATTGAACGATATTGGAAATATTTTCCCATGAGCCGTCAAAAAATTCGAATCTATCCGCGGGATATGATGAGTCGTCTGAAAGAAAAAATTCCAAAATGAACTCGAAGAATATTCTTGGATCATCGATGATATTTCGCAGAAAATCAAAAATGGAGGAGATCCTCGTGAAATCGCCGTCATCACGAAAAAGAATAAAACACTCGAACTGATCGCAAAATGACTCCTCGAAAAGCGAATTGGGGTGAATTTGTCCAAAAATGAATCTATATTTGATAATGATCTTATCATACTCATATTAAATATCCTGAGACTCCTCTCTTCTCTGGAATGATCGTATCACGATGAGGACAAAAAACTTCTCCTCACCATCCTCTCTCATCCATGCTTCGATATAGATCGACTCGCTCTCTGGGAGGTATCGAAGGCTGTATATCATAGTAGGAAAGAGACAACTCGCTCATGGATCGAGACACTCGCGCTTCATGAAGATGCCAGACTTCGAAATATCGCAAACTTCTTCAGAGAACTTTCTCTCAGAGCATATACAGAAAGACTCGAAGACCTCATCGACTATATCACTGGAGCCAATCACCTTTCTCTTCCTGATGACTATGATGAGAAGTGAAATACAAATCCAATCCAGATAGATATATTCGGTGAGAAGACTGACTTCGTATCTCCTCTCTATTCCTACTATTTCGGACAATTATCGAATAATATTTGATCAAATAATGATATTTCTCAAAAGCAAGAAATTCAAGGCGGAAAAATATTTTCGAACGATGAAGTTCGAATTTTTTCAGGAATATCTATTCTCTATACTCGACATCTCGCGAATATGCGAGCATTCATAGAGTGAGTGCGAAGTTATAAAAATGGAAAAAACTATCTCTCTCTTGTCCACGCTATAGAACTTCTCGATCTGATAGAGAAATACGATCTCGATATCGAAGTCACTCAGAGCATCGGTGATGAGAAAAATACGGTGAATCTCATCACTATCTATAAGGCAAAGTGACTCGAGTGGTCACACGTCTATGTCCCGTGCGTCACCACGAGCGAATACCGTATGGGGAAATTCTGAGGCTCTCCCCTTCCGAAAAATCTTCCCCTCGAAGCCGAGAAAGACAATGATGAAGATATAGAACGCCTCATCTATACGGCATTCACCCGAGCAAAAGACTCACTCACAGTGACATACTCAAGTGAGAGCATGAGTGAGAAATCTCTCGAGCCACTCCCCTGTATCGAAGTCGAATCTCCAGACTGGGAAGAAGTCACAGCCGTACCGCTCACGAGTCTCTCAGCGATACTCGAAGTCGAGAAAAAAGAACTCTTTGCTCTTCCCTATCTCGGTGAAGAACGAGAATTCCTCAGAGATCGTATCGAGAAGATATTCGTCATGAATGCTACAGCTCTCCAGAACTTTCTCAATGTCGCTGATGCAGGACCAGAAAAATTTGTATCCAATACGCTTCTGCGGTTCCCTCAAGCGAAGAATATCGCTGCCTCCTATGGATCAGCGATTCACAAAGCACTGGAGGATTTTTTCTCTGACTATTCGAAGAAATGAACATTTATGAAATCACTTCTGTTCGAATCGTTCGAAACAAGCCTCAAAAAAGAAGGATTTAGTGCAAAAATAGAAGCAGATTACCTCACTCGATGAAAGACACATCTCGAATCTCTCTATAGCGAGCTCACGAAGGGCTCATATGGAGAACTCTATCTCGAGTATGATTTCCGCACTGCGGGTGGTGGAGTATTTCTAGTACCCTCTTTGCAAAGAGGGATGTCGGAAGGACAGGGAGATTTTGATTCAGAAATAAATCCTCAGTCCGCCGCGGCGGACAGCTCCTCACCACGGCGAGTCTTTGATTTTACAAAGGAGCTTCCTGGAATCCAGCTCACAGGAAAGATCGACCGCATCGAGAAGAAGTGAGATGATAGTCTTGTCATCACTGACTACAAGACGGGTGGAGGATTTGATTCATTCGATGGGAAATGAGCCGACTATGAGAAGATCAAGCAGTGGAAATATCGCCTCCAACTCTCATTCTATGCAATCCTCTTCGAGCTCTCTCCTCGCTGGAAGATGTTCCAGAACAAGAAATATGAACTCTTCTTCGTAGAGAAAAATCGTGATGAAGACAGGTTCCATCGGGTAGTCGAGTATATCCAGCAAGGGGAGATAGAGCGTACGAAGAGGCTCATCATCGCAGTCATGGGCAAGATCCAGTCTCTCGACTTCCCTGATATCTCGAATTATCCGAAAACGATGGAGGGAATTAGGATGTTTGAGGAAGATTTACTCAGTGATAATATTTAAATTATGAGAAAAATAATGAGAAATGACCCTATGAAACTATGAACTGTAGAATTATACCTTGATGATTTGGCAGCAATTGTTGATATTCTTCAAGAATGAAAATATACTAACCTGAAGATACTAACGCAAGATTCTGAATATTCGATTGATGAACTAGAAAAAATAGAGGTAAAAGATGGTTACTTAGTTATTGAAACATCCACCCCAGAATACATTTCGATTCATTTCGAAACTCGAAGCTCATATGCATGAGTACGAGTTTATTTTTCTAATCAAAAGAATTTAAACACGGACTGAGTGAAGTATAGATTAAAAGAGTTACTTCATGGTAGATGAAGAAATATACTAAATTTTCTAACAAACTGGGTATTTCTTGGCATATCTATTTTTATCGCTATCATACTTGCACTTTATTTTTGAGGTACATTAATAGAATATTTCACTATATTCTTTAGTATTTATATCCCAACATTATGACTCTTTTCATTGCCTATAAGAAGTAATAAAATTTACATTAAAAAAAAGGATTCTGCTTCATTTTGGGATAGAAGTAAAGATGCTATTATTATATGACTAGTTGTAACAATAATTGGAGGAATCATTGTGTGAGTAGTTTTAAAGCATCTTGACTTGGTATAACAAGAACTATTTACCTACTCCTCAATAAGTACCACCACAATACCCCAAACACCGCACCAGAAGCATGTCCGATGAGACTAATATTGCCTGTAAAGCCAAGAAGAATATTGATCACGAGCATCACGAGGATCTGATTCGCCATCGGGTGACGAGTGGTATGCAGATCGATCCAGAGATAGGCGAGGAGTGCCATACAGAATCCTGAGATCCCGATAGTGATGCTATATGATGGTGCCAGGAACCAGAGAGCTGACGCCAAAGTAAAGTTCGAGGTGCCGGTAGCCATTCCACGCCAGGGTGGCGACACGGTCCGAGAACAGCAGGTTCATGCCGTCCAGCGCATGGGCGACTTGCCGCGACCGGCTGGCGACCCCAGCCCAGCTGCTACGGTGAAGGTCGCCCTCCACCCGGCGTGACACGATCTCTGCGTCGCCATGGTGGCGCTCCGCATGGTCGATCAGCCCCGA
>JAYTYQ010000147.1:0-2210 GCA_043742285.1 Candidatus Altimarinota bacterium | reverse complement strand
AATCAATCACTATTTCCCTATAGGAATAATCTTCTGAGAATACTTGACCTACTCTCGGAGAGGTTCTGAGAATCACGAGTCCAGAACGAATACATTGGATCGCTTCTTTCCCGACTTCTTTGGCATTTTGATCCTGCCAGAACTGTTGGATCGCTTCGATATTTGCGAGAGCCCTTCGAGTGATGATTATACGTGACATGTTGGGATCTTAGCAAGTGGGATTGCTTGCCAATTCATCAGTCCAGTGATTGAATTCATCGAGTGTGATATGGAGTCCTGTCGCCTCAAAGTCAGAGTGAGAAGCGATGGCATCATCAAGGAGTGAGAGTCTGAATCACTCACGTTCGATATATTGAGCAACTGCTTCACGCAGGAGATAGTGGGGTGCCCGCTTTCGAACTGTGGCGAGACTTCATATTTTTTGTCTCGAAACAGCATCGAGTTTTATCGATACATTGGCAATCATGGATGACTGATTATGGATAAGTACTACTTATTCTAAGTACAGAGCTCTCGGAGTCAAATAAAAATATCATCTTCCAAAATTCATCTACACATCTCTACCTGATTCGCTCTGTCTGGATCAATCAGAAGACACTCGTGATCAGGACCCAACTCCACGCCATATGTTGCAGTTTTTCCGTAGTTCGCTGGAAGCTTCCATGCCCATGAGAGCCAATGGATAGCTCAGAGATCTGCCTGTGTTCACTCTGCAATCTCCATAAAATCCCAGAAGAATCGCTTGGATCTCTCTTCAGCTGCTTGTCTCCATGGAGTACCCAATTCATGGAATTTACGAGCTCTGCTTTTCTCTTCAACAGTAACTAGAGATTTCTCTATTGCTGGTATCTGTGATCTGAGGGTTTGGATTTTCTCTCTCATCACTGGATCAGCTGCAACACGAATGATGATATCACGAAGAGTCTTCACGGCATCATGTTCTGGGAATATATCATCCTTCTGTCACTTGATAATCGCGACAATCTCTCTCTCAAGAGTATTCTCTGTACTCGGCTGATATCAGAGAGCCTGTATGTGCTTTTCGTGTCACTTCGAATTGCGGAACATGAGCCAATTCGTGCCTTCTTTTTCTCGAATTGTATAATTCCTCCGTGGAAGCACTATATGATTCATCGCTTCATGATACTGAGTTCCGCCGATTCAACCGATTGCCAATCGAGCAACTTCAGTGGCTAGAGTCTGACTAGAGTGATGCGCCCCATTTACGTAGACTCCATCTTTGCGGAGTCCAGCTATCCATGATTCTTGAGTATTTCGCATAATGGTTTTATATGTACAATTTATATATTGTCAAAAACAAAAATACCTGAAACATGATCTCGGATATTTTTTAGTAGTATATATCTCCTTCTATTCTCCCTTGATCGTGAGACCATAGCTCTGTCCAGCACTTGTGAGAACAGGGTCGATGGGGGCGATAGTCACTTTTCCTGAGAGGGTGGCGTTAAGAGTCGTGATGATATCTCCTGCTTTCAGAGATTCACGCGTGCGACTCACTGTCACGAGATAGACTCATGACTCACTGGTCGTGATCCTCACGGTTGGATCAGATGACGAGAGTCATATGAACTTCTCTGGATCACCGAGGAGCGTGAGTGAGAGTGCGTCGACATCATAGGCATCCTTGCCGAGTCGGAGCGCTATATGCGATCATGATCGTTCGACCATGAGATCAGCCGAATAGTCGACCTTCTCGGTTGATCCCGCCTTCATGACATTGGCGAGGAGGAATCCTCGAGGTCAGGCCTGATTGATTGCTCAGGCGATCGAGAATGAGATGGCGAGGGCGATAATACCTGAGGTCAGATATTTGCGAAGATGATCCTGATGATATGCGATAAAAAAATCTTTCATAAAATGGAAAAAACAATATACTTGAGAAAATAATTCTTCCCGAAAAACGAGATATTCATTCAAAATTATATAGTGTTTTATCCTTTCTGTCAAATTTCTCACAATTCATGAGCCTCAAACCGTATTTCATGCTTCTTCTCATTATCTTCGTCTCGAGCGCCACTTCGGCGATCCTTCTCCTCTCCTATATGAGTCCTGAGAAGGATATCCATACGGCGATTATCCTGATGGGAACCTCGATATTTCTCGCATGTTCGAGTATTCTCTCGATGATTGTTTTTTTCATGAAGAAGATTTATTACCGAGGTGACGTGAATATGTCGACGATGAATGCC
>JAYTYQ010000146.1:0-4117 GCA_043742285.1 Candidatus Altimarinota bacterium | reverse complement strand
TGTTCGCAGCATGACACTATGTTCTTCTGCACTTTTGAGTACTCATTGCAGTGCTGTCTCCATTTTTAATTTGAGTTTTTCCTGTACCTCTTCTCGTGACCAAGAATAGTTCATCGAGTTCTGTACCTGTTCGAAATACGATACTGTCACACCTCCGGCATTCGCGAGAATATCGGGAATCACGGGAATTCATTGAGCAAATAGGATTGTATCTGCATCTGGTGTGATCGGTCCATTCGCGAGTTCCATGATGAGACGCGCCTTCACTCTATCTACATTCTCACTCGTGATCTGATTCTCGAGAGCCGCTGGAATGAGGACATCACACGCGAGCTCAAGGAGTGCAGAATTAGTGATTTGAGTTCCCCATTTGTATTCTGTGAGAGATTTTTTCTCTTTCTTGAGTTCCACGATACGAGCAATATCAAGACCAGCTTCGTCATAGATTGCTCCATGAGAATCAGAGGTTCCGATGAGAATAGCTCCAGTTTTTGCTATGAGCTCAATCATATTGAGTCCAGCATTTCCAGCTCCTTGGATCACTACTTTTTTTCACTTGAGAGTTGCGTGATCTCCCTTCAGATACGCCTCGAGAACATAGAGTCCACCCTGTGCTGTGGCTGTATCGCGACCGAGTGATCCTCCGATCGAGAGAGGCTTTCCAGTGAATGTCCCAGGAGTCCAGTGCCCGACGAGCTTCGAATATTCATCCACCATCCATGACATGATCTCACCATTGGTATTCACATCTGGTGCTGGGACATCATCAAGGGGTCCAAGATATCTATAGAGTCATCTCACCCATCATCGAGAGAGTGCTTCGAGCTCACGCTTCGAGAGAGTTTTAGGATCCACGATGATTCCTCACTTTCCTCCACCGAGTGGAAGGTCGAGAGTCGCACACTTGATACTCATCCACGTTGAGAGAGCCATGACCTCATCCTTCGTGACATCTTGGTGATAGCGAATTCCTCATTTATACGGTCATCGTGCGCTATTGTGTTGACTCCTGTATCCCGTGAAAATCTGAATCTCTCCGCTATCCATCTTGACTGGAATTGAGACTTCGATGACACGATCTGGTGAGTGAAGCTTCGGAAACTGGTCATCATACGCTCACGCGAGAAATGCATATGCCGTCTTCATCTGAGTACGAGCGGATTCGAGAGGATTGTTGAGCATAATAGTGAATTATTGATTTTTGATGGCTATGAGCAAAGAATACAGAATAATAGTATCATTTCCCCAAATTGTGTCAAAAGATAATGAGAATAATTCTCACTATTCTATTGATCAATATATTATATTATTTTTTCTTCATTGATTTGGCAACCGTCTTCAGTGATTTCTCCAGTGCCCTGAGTCATATACATATCTCTTCATAGGTGATCACGATCGGTGGTTCGATACGACTCGTGAGTGCATTGTTGAGGGTCCCTGCGATGAGGACCCCGTTCTTGAAGAGTTCTGCTGTGACCATGTATCCGATCTCTGCCGTACGAAAATGCTGAGCAATGAGGAGTCCACGACCTGTGACAGACTCATAGATCTCAGGATATTTCTTCACGTATTGCTGCATCGATTTCATGATATAGGCTCACTTCTCTTCAGCAAGCTTTGGAAAATTGTCCCTGAGAAGGACATGAATCCCCGCGATCGCAGCAGAGCATGCCAGGGCTCAGCCTCCTGTAGTTGTCGTGTGGATGAACGGATTCGGATGCATCATCGATTGCCAGATCTTCTCCGTCGAGACGAAGGCTGATATCGGCATGACACCACCGCCGAGGGATTTCCCAATCGTCATAATATCAGGAACGACTCACCAATGATCGACTCACCAGAGCTTGCCTGTGCGTCCGAGTCCTGTCTGAACTTCATCGGCAATGAGGAGGACTCCGTATTTCTCAGTTGCCTTTCGAATACGTGGCCAGAAATCATCCGGTGGGACAATCGCACCAGCCTCTCCCTGTATCGGCTCCATCATCACCGCTGCAATCCCGACCCCGATCGTATCACAGATCTCGAGCTGACGTTCGACCGCTTCGGCATCCCCGAATGGAACATGATAGACAGGCCCTCCATAGAGTTGTCAGACCGCTTCACGATAGTCCTTCTTTCCGATCATCGAGAGTGAACCCATGGTCTTCCCATGGAATCCCTTCACAGCTACGATGAATCCTGGTTTTTTCGTATACATTTTTGCGAGCTTGATCGCTCATTCATTGGCTTCTGTCCCACTTCAGGCGAAGAAGCAATACTTCAGATCTCACGGTGTGATCTCAGCAAGGATCCGTGCGAGTACTCCGCGCAGCGGATCGATGAGTTCCTGCGATGGCATAGGATTATGGAGGAGTTGTGACTGTACTGCTTCGATCACTTCTGGATGAGACCAGCCATGAGAGAGGAGTCCATATCCCCCGAGCCAGTCGATATATTTGCGTCCATTCACATCCTCGAGGATTGCTCCAGAACCCTTCCATTCGACGGCAGCATGATCGCCCGCGAGGGTCACTGATTTGCGATATTCGAGCCATCATGCATTGAAATGTTCACGGAAGTTATAGAGTGACTCTTCGATGATCCAATCTGCCTCTTCAGCTGTTGGAGTCTGTTTTTCTTTGATGATATCGAGCCACTTATGGGTATAGTTCAATATATTTTTTTTCTTCTCTTTCATGTGAGCGGTGGAATAAGGATAGGAATAGGTGTGAGTCTACTATAATTTCTTTTTTAAAGCAAAATTCGTATAGAAATTTCTCAGAGCGTGTCGCCAATTCGAGAGGTAGAGCATTCGTCGATATATCAGGAATGCAACAAGAAGGTTAATACCTCCCAGATAGACGAAGTATCCAATATTGGCAAACGAATAACTCTCGAGAGTAAAGAGAATACACATTTGTGAAAGTCATCCCATAATCCAAGCGAGTGGATCTTCACTTTTCGGATTGAGCCAGAGTTTTTTGAGTGTGGGTGTTAGGATGAGAAAATCGATCAGGATAATACAGACAATTGCCTGATTCATACCGATCATTCTCAGTGAAAATATCACCACAATTGCCAACAACAGTGCTGTAATATCGAGTCTTCCTATCGAAATTTTCGAAATTGAGATCCATCCGAGTATCGCCCCGATCAAGAGACTGAATGCGCGGATAAATACAGGGATACTACTGAGTGAATATCCCTCATTCATGATGAGAATATACCCATTTGTCAGCGCAAAAATACACCATATCGTCCAACTAAATGGGTGCGGGACAACCCGTCCATGAAATACATGATAGAGATAGGGGATCAATCCGATCAAGTAGAGAACCGTCGAGAGGATGATGAGAACGGAAGTGTGGCTCATGGTCGGGAAAATAGGAAATGCTAGATAGTAGGATGTACTATTGGGAACTCTGGAATTGGGAACTCTGGAATTGGGATGTACCGACCCCCCTGTGAAGGGGGGATTAAGGGGGGTTTTGCTCTGGAGGTTCTATTCTAGGAACTCATTCTCATGCTTAGTCTTCTATAGGCTCTCACGAGATGAGGATCTGTTTGATTTTGCGTACCTCTACTGACTATCACTATCCACAATCTTCGACATACTCATCACCTTCACATTCACGAATTCATGGAATCCCCATCGTCCATGCTCACGACCGATTCCTGATGCCTTGTATCCACCGAATGGATTCGAGGGAATGCAATAGTTCACGTTATTCATCTGTACCATGCCGCTCTTGATCTCACGGGCAATAGCGTGGAAGAGATCATGATTCTCGGTGAATACATAGGCACCAAGTCCATAGGGTGTATCATTCGCGAGGGCTATAGCTTCTTCCATAGTCTTGTAAGAGGTAATAGGAAGTATTGGGGCGAATACTTCCTCAGTCCAGACGAGCATATCTCGAGTGATGCCACCAAGGAGTATGAGTGGAAAATACGCTCATTCGAGACTCTTTTCAGGTGTATTCTCGGCAAGAATAGTTGCTCCTCATCCGAGCGCATCATTGAGTTGTTTCTCGGCAATTTCCTTCTGTTTCTCAGAGACAAGCGGTCAGATATCGACTGTATCATCTGAAGCATTTCCGATTTTTTTCGAGAGGATTTTGGCACTGAGCTTCTCGAC